>JBAQPT010000113.1:0-1925 GCA_049306055.1 Minisyncoccia bacterium
CTATAGCCCCCGCAAAACAAATTCGAGGGTTTTGGGCGTGATATCATAACGAGGTGTTGCAGTTGTCAACTCCGCTCTCGAAAAGAGAGGGGGCCGTCCTCTCCGGCCACTACAAGAAATCCGGCACCGCCCTCATCCGGCAGCGCGCACATGCCGTCATTCTCTTCAGTCAGGGACGCGCCGCGCCGGACATCGCCTCGATTCTTCTCACGGGGGAAGATACCGTGCGAACATGGATCCATGCATTTGAGGAGGAGCGCATCGCAAGCATCTTTCCCGCATATAGTGGCAATGACAATGCCGCGAAGCTCACCGACAATCAACGTGATGAGATTGCACAGACTCTCAAAAAACCGCCATCAGAGACGGGATTACCCACCGCGTTCTGGTCGGTCGCCCGTCTCAAGCAGTACCTGAAAGCGGAGTATGGCGTCGTGTATGAATCCGAACGCTCATACCACCACCTCTTTGCTCTATCGGGCTACTCCTTCAAGCTCCCCGAGGGCTTCGACAAGAGGCGCGATGAGAAACTGGTACGCCGCAGGATGCAAGAATTGCGCCATGAAATCGCCACCCTCCGCAGAAAGGGCTACACCATCTTCGCTGCGGACGAGTGTTCTCTGTGCTTTGAAACTGAATACCGGAGGGCGTGGCTCAAGAAGGGAGAGAAGACACTTCTCAAAGTGAATCGCGAGAAGGTGCGCCAGAACTATTTCGGTGCATTAAATTTCGACACCAAACGGCACGAGCTCATCCGTCTCGATTGGCAGAATACCGAGACCATCACGGGAGCGCTCCGCGAATTACTGCGTCGGTATCCAAAGCGACATCTCGGCATCGTCTGGGACAACGCGAAGTGGCATCGTTCAAAAGGTCTCCGTGTACTTCTCGGAAAAGGAAATGAATTCGAGCGTCTCCGTTTTCTGTGGCTCCCGCCTTACGCGCCCGACGAGAACCCCGAGGAACATGTGTGGAAGATTGGCAAAGATGCGGTCGGCAACCAGTGCGCGGAGTCGTTCAATGAGTTGAAGAAGATTTTTGAATCAGCGATCACGCGCCGAAAATTCGATTACACAATCCCCGGTATTTGATTTGCGGGGGCTATAGTTACGGTCGCGTTTAAGACCGAATCCTTCTGTTGGCTTCTCCCCTTCCTACCCCGGCCTTCAGGCCGGGGCCAACGAGCGGTAGTATGACCACATGTCCCGACATGTCACGCGAAGCCACAACAAGTCGCTTCTCCTCTACCATTTCGTCTACCCAATAAAGTACAGAAGGGACGTACTGACTGACCGTGTGTCCAGAACGTTGAAGGAGCTCTGTCTTGAAATAGAAAAGCGGCACGATATACACTGCGTTGAAATAGGAACAGACGAAGACCATGCGCACTTTCTCGTGCAATCAGTCCCCTCAGCTTCTCCTGCAGAGATCACGAACACGCTGAAAGGGAACCTCGCCATACAACTTTTCAAACTCCACCCTGAGGTGAAGGAGAAGCTGTGGGGAGGGCACTTCTGGAGCGAGGGCTATTACGCAAACACGGTCAGTCAGTACGGCAACGAATCCGTTATTAAAAACTACGTCAAGAACCAAGGCAAAACCTACGAACGGTTATACCGAGGCCAGTTGACCTTGTTTGAAGGGGTTACGTAACCACGATACCCCACCCTTTAGGGTGGGGTAGTTCATTTCTGTGCCCCCCACCAAAGAAAACCAATGCGGCTTCGCCGTGCCGCGCGCTTCGCGCGCGACCAAATGCAAGTTCGAGCCGAAGATTTTTTGGAGGGAGGATTTTTTGGCGGGGAAATCCTTTGATTGTGCAATTTTATCAAGCATTGAAGCCTCGTTTATCCACTTCCGCATGGGTTCGAGCCACATAGTGGCATTGCCTTCAAGGCGCAGGATATTTTCCTGCGCTGTGCGCT
>JBAQPT010000114.1:0-3168 GCA_049306055.1 Minisyncoccia bacterium
AAGTCACCTCCTTCACAATCATCTGAAAGAATATACCGCTGCCGATTCCTGCAAGTGCCATCGCCGCACTAACGATCGCGAAAAGCGCGAGATAGCGCAGATGTGTCAACCAATCCTTCGATAGACCCTTCGTGATCGCATAGTAGTCAGTGAACCAGTAGGCGGGTGCCATGATCGTGACGACGACAACCGCGATACCAAGCCCAACCGACAAGTGTCGCGCCAAGACAGCATAGGCGACTATCGCGCACACGATGTATGGCACGAGGAATACGACGATGTATGCACTCTCCACATCACGCTCCGTTCAATTGTTGCAACCTCCTTCCACTCAACCACACCAAAAAATTTTCCGCAACCATAAAAAATTTCGGCGAGGCACCTGCGTGCCTCGCCTTTTTCTAACTGAGCCCAGAGGACTCATGCTACCTGGCGTCTTCTCCAGCGTATACGCTTGAGGTGCTAGCCAAGGGCCTCAGGATATGGGCCAGGAGTCGCGTGAAGGGCCCGAGCGCCCATTTCCACACGATTCGCGCCGTAAAGCCAATCGCTCCGCCGATCGCAATCATGATTGTTTCAAAGATCCTGAATATGCCGACAGCAATGTTTCCCAGAACGATTCCGAGCCAGAGCGCTACGAGACATCCGCCGCCAACAGTGGCGATGACTGCACTGTCCCTGATGAGCCAGTGTCGGCCCGCCGACAGGACGTACCCTCTCTCGACATGTTCGCGAACGACATAGAACGCGAACAACAAAAAGACCATAGTCCAAAAGTTGTTAGCTTTTTCGCTCCATGGACCCTCCATCTCCTCCAAGACTACAACAGTGAATCCTGCGATAAGGAGCCCAGTGAACGGCCAATAGAAATCGGCGACAGGCCACTGCAACCAAGAGCTGAGCCATACAGTCATGTTGGTCTCCCATTAGCGAGTGCGGGTTGAATCCCATCACTTTCCTTACTCAACCACGCCATCAAATTTCCCGCAACTCATGCTAAAGTGCCCGCATGTCACAGAAGCCCGAACCCTCCGGTCCCGAAAAAATTATCTTCCAAGGCAAAACAATCGAAGTCGTTGAACAACCAATGCAAGCCGGAGACAAGGGCTTCACGCTCGAATTCGCGCGGCGCTCGCCGGGAGTGCGTCTTATCGTTCCTACGCTTGACGGCAACATTCTTCTCACAAAAGAGTACCGCCCAGAATTAACCGGCTATGATTATCGATTGACTGGCGGGAAAGTTCTCGACACATTGGCTGAGTACAATGCATTTCTTCAAACCGGCGTTGACATCAAAATCAAAGCGGAAGAGGCGGCGTTACGAGAAGCAAAAGAAGAACTTGGAATCATTGTCAAAAGTGTAGATCTTTTCGCAATTTCGCGATGCGGCCTCACTATTGAATGGGATTTATATTACTTTATCGTAAAAGAATACGAACAAAGTACGCAGGAACTAGAAGAACTGGAGGACATCACTGTTACTCCAACCCCAATACAAGAAACGCGGGCGATGTGTCTCGACGGGCGCATGCAGGAAGAACGAAGCGCGCTCATACTCTTGCAGTATTTGGAGAAATAAAAGTTTCAGCGGAGCCGCGCGTTGCGCGGCTCCGCTTTTGTCGACACTGTCTCGTTAGGTTCGCAAGAACCGCCCGCCTCTTGCGACGCCCGTTACAACGGCGTCGAGCATCCGTATCGGCAGTTGCAAGAAACATGCGCCGATCGCGAAGCACAGAATATTGAAAGCGCACAAGACGGCGAAATGCAACGCGAAGTCGAAATTGGCAGAGAGCCACAGAGATTCCCAAGCAACCGCTCCTGCCGCGTTGAAGACGAACAAGATCACGACAAGACGCCTTGGTAGCGCCCACGTTGATATTCGCAAGTCGCGATTGTGCGGAGAACAGTACGCCGCGACTCCGCCGAGCACCGCGGCGACTACCCACGAAGTGTAGATTCCGATCATGCATACGCTCCATCTGGCACAGATTGGTTGAATTTCCGTGCAACTGCCGAAATATAATCACGCCCCACCTGTTTCAGCAACTACTGTTTTGCAAACCGCTCAATGCACTCTTTGATGACCGCAACTGCTTCGTCCGGTCCGCCGTAGCCGAGCACTTTCGTCGTTCCCTTCTTTTTCAAATCTTTGTAGGTGTTGAAGTGGTATTCGATTTTCGCCTTCCACTGTTCGCCCAAATCTTCCAAACTTTTCACGCGGTTGCCGCTGTCGCGCTCGTCCGTCGGCACGCAGATGACCTTGTGATCTTTTTCGCCATCATCTTCAAAATTAAGGACGCCCAGAATTGTTGCCTTCACGACAACACCCATCGGGAGCGGCTCCGGGCAGATGACGAGCGTATCGAGTTCGTCGCCATCGTCGTCGAGCGTCTGCGGGATGAAACCGTAGTTTGAGGGCTTCGCGAAGATTGCCGGCTCGACGCGATCGAGCTCAAACGTCGCCTTCTCGCGATTGTATTCAATTTTCAAAATGGATTTCTCCGGAATCTCGATAACGGTATTGATAACGCCAGCGTCCAAGTCGCCCGGCGAATAGATTTTGTTGTAGTCGGTCATGCGACGAGTATACGCATTTTTTCATGAATCTCAACCGGCGACGGAGCGAGACGGCAGTGCGGCGTCGTGCTTTGACGGGGTCTCTCGCAGGCTGTCGAGCCGAGAGTGAGCGCTGGCACAGCAGTGCCAGACAGCGACCCCGGAAAAGCATGCGCCGCGGTGCCGCGAGCGGCGGTTGTGTTATCAACAGAAGCCGCTCGCGGCCTCGCCCGTGGCGGCAGTATGCTTACCCTATGAAAACACTAACCCTTACCTCATTATCAGCCTGCATTCTCTTCACGATCTTTGCGACGCCTGCAAACGCGCAAACGGCCGCCGAACTCGAAGCGTCCGCCGCAATTGAAACAAGCATCACCCCGCCACCGATGCAAAAACCACTCGATGCGCTGAAGGCGCGCGCGCAGCAACTCAAACAAAACGCTGGTGCGCAAATGGAAATGAAACTGAAAGGCCCGGGGCCAAACGGCACAACAACGATGCGTGCTGAAGCGAAGATGCAGATGCGCGACGACAAGAAAATGGCTTCCACGACGCGCCCAGGATTCCCTGGCGCCGGCATTAAAGCGTTGTTCAAAATGCACGGCGGTCTCA
>JBAQPT010000115.1:0-7234 GCA_049306055.1 Minisyncoccia bacterium
CGACGCAACACAGGGTTTACTACCCTTTATTTAGCGGTTTAGGCTAAGAAAGAGAGCGCACAGCGCCCTTTCTTGTTTGCTAATTTTTTTACTATTTTCTAGTCGCACCATGGCAAAAACTAAAAAATCCCTCCCGCAGAAGTATTTCGGCCGTTTCAGCCCGCCGCTTGTTGAGTTGCCAAATCTCGTCGAGTCGCAGCTCGCTTCGTTTGAACTGTTGGTGCGTGAAGGCGCATCCAAAGTGTTCAAAGAGTTTTCTCCGATTTCCGATCATGCCGGCAAGAAGTTCGAGCTTCGCATGTCGGATTTTACGTTTGGTGAACCGCGCTGGGACGAAGAGTTTGCAAAAAAGAACATGCGCACCTACGAAGCGCCCCTCTCGGTGATGGCGAAGTTGAAGAACAAGATGACGGGCGGAGAAAAGGAGCAGGAAATTTTCCTTGCTGATTTTCCGTGGATGACCAAGCACGGTACGTTCATCATCAATGGTGTTGAGCGCATCGTCGTGCCGCAGCTCGCGCGTAGTTACGGCGTTTTCTTTGAAGCAGTGCCGTACAAAGGCAAGAATTATTTTGCAGCGAAGATTATTCCGTCGCGCGGTGTGTGGATCGAAATTGAATCTGATCCGGATGCTGGCGTGTATGTGAAAATCGACCGCAAACGCCGTTTCCCAATCACCTCGCTCCTGCGCGTCCTCGGCGCAAAGACCGACAAAGACGTTGTCGCGCTTTTCAAGGACGAAAATGCGAAGGCAGCAATCCAGGCAACACTTGGTCACGACACCGCAAAGAATGTAGACGAAGCGTACATTGAAATTTACCGCCGTCTCCGCGATGGCGACATTGCGACGGGAAATGCGGCGCAAGACCACGTCAATTCGATTCTCTCGCCAGAGCGTTACGATCTCTCACGAGTCGGTCGCTTCCACTTCAATCGTCGCTGGGGACTTTCGACGGGCGAGAAGGATCTCGTAAAATCGACACTTTCGCTCGACGACCTCGCGCGCATCGTTACGCACATCGCGCAATTGAATGCGGATCCGTCGGCAACCGCAGACGACATCGACCACCTCGGCTTCCGCCGCGTACGTTTCGTCGGTGAACTTCTCGAACAGCGCATGCGCATCGGCCTTTCGCGCATGAAGCGCAACATCCAGGACCGCATGGCGATGGTTGATCCGGACACGTCGCTTCCGGTGCAGTTTGTGAACCCGCGTCCGTTCCAAGCATCGATCCGCGAATTCTTCACGACCGACCAGCTCTCGCAAATGATGCAGCAGTACAACTCGCTCGACGAAATTGAACACCTTCGCATGCTCTCAACGCTCGGCCGCGGCGGTCTCGTGTCTGAACGCGCTGGCCTCGAAGTTCGCGATGTTCACTCGTCGCACTACGGTCGCGCATGTCCGATTCACACACCAGAAGGTAAGAACATCGGTCTCGTTCTGCACATGGCGCTCTACGCGCGTCCGAACGAATTCGGCATCATCGAAACACCCTACGCTGTCGTCGAAAAAGGAAAGGTAACGAAAGAAATTAAATATTTGAACGCGCTTGAAGAAGAGCAGTACGCAATCGCGCACGCAGCAATTCCGCGCGATGAAGACGGAAAGCTGAAGCCCGCAATGGTTGAGGTGCGCAAACAAGGTGAGCCGACGATCGTTGCACGCAACGACGTTGATTTCATGGAAGTCGCAACGAACCAGCCGTTCTCAGTTGCAACATCGCTGATTCCGTTCGTCGAAAACGACGACGCGAACCGCGCACTCATGGGTTCGAACATGCAGAAGCAGGCCGTGCCGCTTGTCGTTCCCGAAGCGCCGGTTGTTGCAACAGGTATTGAAGAAAAGGCTGCCCACGATTCCGGGCGTCTCTGTCTCTCGGCAGAAGCGGGCGAAGTCACGCATGTCGATGCTCGTACCATCAAAGTAAAAAACACTGACGGCAAAACGAAAGAATACGAACTCGTGAATTACTCGCGAACAAACGGCTTTACGTGCTTCCATCAGCGCCCGGTTGTTTCCGTCGGCGACAAAGTCAAAAAGGGTAGCGTGCTCGCGGATGCATCGACGTCCGACCGCGGCCAACTCGCGATCGGACAAAACGTTCGCGTCGCATTCTTGCCGTGGTTCGGTGCAAACTTCGAAGACGCCATCGTCATTTCTGAACGTCTCGCAAAAGATGCGCGCTTTACCTCCATTCACATGGAAGAGTTTGTCTGCGTCGTGCGCGACACGAAGCTTGGGCCCGAGGTCACAACTCACGACATCCCGAACGTTTCTGAATTCAAACTCCGCAATCTCGACGAAGAAGGTGTTGTCCGCATCGGCGCTGAAGTGCGCACGGGCGACATTCTCGTTGGTAAAGTAACGCCGAAGGGCGAAACGCAGCTCACGCCGGAAGAACGACTCCTCCACGCAATCTTCGGTGAAAAGGCAAAGGATGTGAAAGACACCTCGATGCGCATGGAAGGTGGGAAGCGCGGTCGCGTTGTTTCCGTCAAAGTATTCTCACGCGAAGCAGGAGATCAGCTTGAGAGCGGTGTTATCAAGCGTGTACACGTTGAAGTTGCACAGCTCCGCACGATTTCGGTGGGTGATAAGCTCGCTGGCCGTCACGGTAACAAAGGTGTCATCTCGCGCGTGCTTCCCGAAGAAGACATGCCATTTGATGAACAGGGAAATCCGGTGGACATCATTCTCACTCCGCTCGGCGTTCCGTCGCGTATGAACCTCGGTCAGATTCTCGAATTGCATCTTGGACTCGCTGCGGTTGAGCTCGGCTATCAGGCCGTTGTTCCGTCGTTCGCAGGTGCAACTGAAGAAGAAATCATGGCGGAATTGAAGAGCGCTGGCCTTCGCGAAGACGGCAAGCGCATTCTCCACGATGGCCGCACGGGCGAGCCGTTTGCACAGCCAGTTTCTGTCGGCGTCATGTACATGCTGAAGCTGCACCACATGGTTGAAGACAAGATTCACATGCGCTCGATCGGTCCATACTCGCTCACGACACAACAGCCGCTCGGTGGTAAAGCACAAAACGGTGGTCAGCGTGTTGGAGAAATGGAAGTGTGGGCGTTCCTCGGTTACGGGGCCGCTCACTCACTCCGCGAAATTCTCACGTACAAGTCTGACGACATTCTTGGCCGCAGCGCCGCGTTCGACGCCATGGTCTCCGGCGAGCGCATCAAGGAATCGAACACGCCAGCGACGTTCAACGTCCTCGTGCGACACTTGCGCGGTCTTGGTATTGATCTCGAATTTAACAGCGATAGCGATAACAACGCATAAAACGTATGAATCCTCAAAACAACCTACGCCGCAGCAAAGACACTCTTCCGCAGGACTTCTCGTCGATCGCGATGCGTCTCGCTTCTCCTGACAAGATTCAGGAATGGTCGCACGGCGAAATCACAAAGCCGGAAACGATCAATTACCGCACGCAGCGCCCCGAAAAGAACGGTCTTTTCGACGAGCGTGTTTTCGGCCCTGAAAAAGACTACGAATGTTACTGCGGTAAATACCGCGGCATCCGTTTCCGCGGCATCGTCTGTGAAAAGTGTGGCGTTGAAATCACGCGCGCAATCGTGCGCCGTGAACGCATGGGTCACATCGATCTTGCAACACCAGTGGCGCACATTTGGTTCCTCCGCGGTATTCCGTCGCGCATTGCACTTCTTCTCGGCCTTTCGGCTGCGGAAGTTGAAAAGGTTGTCTATTTTGCCGGCTACATCGTCACATCAGTCGACGAAGAAGAGCGCGGCCGTCTTTTGAAAGAATTGGAACAGGAATATTCCGCGAAATCGAAGGTTGCGAATGCAGAAGAAAAGACGCGTCTCAAAGATCTTGCAACGAAAGCAAAGAAAGATATTGAATCGATCCAGGAGGGAAGCGTGCTCGACGAAGCGGCATATCACTTGTTTGCCGTGAAGTACGGCGCGATGTTCCGCGCAGCGATCGGTCCGGAAGCGTTGTATGCGATTTTGAAGAAGCTCGATCTTGATGTGTTCATCGTTGAACTTAAGAACCAGTACGAAACGGTCGGTGCCGCAGAACGCGACAAAGCACGCAAGCGTCTTGCGCTCGCAGAAGCAATGAAGCGTGCACGCGTCCGCCCCGAGTGGATGTTCCTCACGCGTCTTCCGGTTGTCCCGCCGGCGCTTCGCCCAATGGTCGCCCTCGAAGGCGGTCGTCACGCATCGTCCGACTTGAACGACCTCTACCGCCGCGTCATCAACCGTAACAATCGCTTGAAGCGCTTGCTCGCAATTCACGCGCCAGACGTCATCCTCCGCAACGAAAAGCGCATTCTCCAGGAAGCAGTTGACGCACTTCTCGACAACTCAATGCGCCGTGGCGCAGGCGTTCTCGGCGTTCTTGGCGGTCGCCGCCGCGCGCTCAAGTCGCTCGCCGATTACTTGAAGGGTAAGCACGGCTACCTCCGTCAGAACCTTCTTGGTAAGCGCGTCGACTACTCGGGCCGCTCGGTCATCGTCGTTGGACCGGACTTGGCACTCGATGAATGTGGTCTTCCAAAGCACATGGTCCTCGAACTCTTCCGCCCGTTCGTCATTCACGGTCTTCTCTCGCGCGAACACGCGTACAACATTCGTGGCGCCGGTCGCATGATCGAAGACGAAGCGCCGGAAGTCTGGCCGATTCTCGAAGAAGCAATCCAAGGCAAGTACGTGCTCCTCAACCGCGCACCAACACTTCACCGCCAATCGATCCAGGCATTCCGTCCGGTTCTCATCGAAGGCAACGCGATCCAGCTTCATCCGCTCGTCTGTCCGGCCTACAACGCCGACTTCGACGGCGACGCGATGGCTGTGCACGTTCCGCTTTCTGAAGAAGCGCAGATGGAAGCCGCACAAATCATGTCGGCAAATAAAAACGTCCTCAAGCCAGGCTCGGGCGACGTTGTTGTCGCATCGAAACTTCTCGACATCGTCCTCGGTTGTTACTGGATGACCCGCGTCATCGAAAGCTCGAAGGGCGAAGGAAAGACGTATCCGTCCACGAACGCGGCGATTACTGCGTACGACTTTGGCGCGATCGATCTTCGCGCAAAGATTTGGGTTCTTCCGTCCGACAACAAAAAGTACGCGCAATTTGAAGGCAAGCCGTTTGAGACATCGGTCGGACGCCTTCTCTTCAACTCCGTTCTTCCGAACGACTTCCCGTACTTCAATGACGAAATCACGAACAAGAAGATGGGTGCGCTTGTGCAGACGCTTGTCGCGCACTACTCGCTCGACGGTATTCCCGCAATTCTCGACAAGATTAAGAGTTTCGGATTCAAGTACGCAACACATGCGGGCATCACGTGGTCAATCTCCGACGTGCATGTTCCGGCACAAAAAGAAAAGCTTATCTCGGAAGCGAAAGAAGCGGTCAACAAGGAGCGCGAAAACTACGACAACGGACTTCTCACGAACGACGAACGCCGCCGCGCAACGATTGAAATCTGGGGCAAGACTTCCGGCGACTTGCGTAAGCACGTTCTCGAAGCGCTTGATCCAACAGGCCCAGTCCACAATATGATCACGTCCGGCGCCCGCGGTTCGGCTGTCCAGCTGCACCAAATGGCCGGCATGAAAGGTCTCATCACGAACCCGCGTGGTGAAGTCATCGAATTCCCGATCGTCTCTTCGTACAAAGAAGGTCTTACGCCGATCGAATACTTCACTTCGACGCACGGCGCCCGCAAAGGTCTCGCCGACACCGCGCTCAACACGGCGCGCGCTGGGTACCTGACGCGCCGCCTCTTCGATGTTGCGCACGACGTTGTTGTTCTCGAGGACGACTGTGGCACAAAAGAAGGTGTTGTCATTCCGCGTCCGGGCAAGGAAAATATCGGTGGCTCGTTTGCAGAACGACTCCACGGCCGCGTGCTTGCGGAAGAAATCGCTGGCTTCAAACGCAACACCATGATGAATCGCGACGACGCAAAAGCAATTGAAAATTCCGATGCTGCGCAAGCATTGGTGCGCTCGCCGATGACCTGCAAAGTCTATCGCGGCGTGTGTCAGAAATGCTACGGCGTCGACCTTACCAACGGCGAACTGACGGACATCGGTGAAGCAGTCGGCGTTATCGCCGCACAAGCAATCGGCGAACCGGGAACTCAGCTCACCATGCGTACCTTCCACACCGGTGGTGTTGCGCAGGCAGGCGGTGACATCACCATGGGTCTCCCGCGCGTTGAAGAAGTCTTCGAAACGCGCATGCCGAAACTTCCAGCTGCACTCGCGCGCGTTGACGGCATGATCACTTCGATCGAACGCGATGGCCAGGAAACCGTTATTCAGATCGCCGCAGAAGGAAAGGCAGCGAAGCGGGACATCGAATATCGCATTCATCCGGCTCGTTCAATTGTCGTGAAGGCAGGACAGGCAGTGAAGAAGGGCGATTTCATGACCGACGGCAGCGCCGACATGGACGAACTCTTCCTCCTCGCCGGCAAAGAACGCTCGCAGGAATATGTCATCTCTGAAATTACGCGCATCTACGAATTGCAGGGAGTGTCCACCGCGCGTAAGCACCTCGAAATCATCGTCAAGCAAATGTTCTCGCGCATGTCGGTTGTTTCCCCTGGCGACACAGGCATCTCCGCGGGAGAGATTATTGCCGACTTCGAACTCGAACGCATCAACAAACTCATGAAAGAAGAAGGGAAGGAACCAGCGAAAGGCAAACAGCTTCTCCTCGGTATCACCGAAGTCTCGCTCACGCGCGCTTCGTTCCTCTCTGCGATCTCCTTCCAGAACACGCCGCGCAAACTTGCCGAAGCAGCAGTTTCCGGCGCGATCGACCGCCTCGTTGGTCTCAAGGAAAACGTGATCATCGGCCGCCTCATCCCAGCAGGTACCGGCTTCAAGGGCTCGAAGAAGAATGAAATGATTTCCGACTTGCAAGAAAAGTTGGCAACAGCGGAAACGCAGATGATGCCAGCGGTTGAAGAAAAGCCGCAAGCGTAATTCGCTCGCGGCTAAGAAGTTTAAAAACGGACGCCGCCGGGAAGTGTTCTCAGGGGTCGCTGTCTGGGCGTGCTCGCCCAGCGCTCACTCTCGCGCCGTCGCGCTGCGAGAGACCCCTTCAAACACATTCCCGCCGTCGTTTGCCGTTTTTAAACTTCAAAGCCGGCTCGCTTTCCGTGGAGGTCCAAGTAAAGAGGTGACTCAAATGACCGCCGTTTGAGTCACCTCTGCTTACGATCAGGCAAAATTTAGACCC
>JBAQPT010000116.1:0-9964 GCA_049306055.1 Minisyncoccia bacterium
GGGAGTATGCGACCGAGGAGGGAAGGGGGGCGGTCCTCTGGCCGCTTCGATATGCCCTTTCGGGAAGAGACAAGTCCCCCGATCCATTTATCCTCGCGAGCATGCTTGGTAAAGAAGAAACGACCGCGCGTATTCGCATCGCGCGTGAGCAACTCGAGGTATGAAAAAAGCGCTTTTTATTTTAATACTTGCCGTTCCATGGGTATTAGGTGCAGAAGAGGCCGAGCAAATTCGTGCGCAAATTTCGACGCAGCAAAACCAACTCGAATTAATTAATAAAGAGATTCAACAATACGAAAAGCAGCTCGTGGAAGTTTCGGGAAAAAAACAAACGCTGCAAAGCGCGGTGAACGAACTCGATGTCTCGCTGAAAAAGACGACGATGCAGGTGAAAGCAACGCAAAATAAAATTTCGACGACCGAACTGGAAATTCAGGAACTTGATAGCGATATCTATACCAAGGAACAGCTAATCGCGCTCGATTCTCAGGCGATCAGCGAAATGATGCGCCGATTAAACACGATCGACGAAGCTTCGTTTATGGAACACCTCCTTTCGCGTGATTCTTTTGCGGGGGTATGGGATGAGACAGAATCGCTCGCGACTCTCCAAGAGACAATGCGCATACACGTCGACTCGCTTCTCAATGCAAAAGAAGCGCTCACACAGGATCTGAATCAAGCCGAAGAAAAGCACGAGACGCTTGTTGGTCAGAAAAAAAATCTCGCAGCGGAAGAGCAATCAATCGCCGTTACAAAACGAGAACAGGCTGGATTGCTTTCGCAAACGAAATCGCAAGAATCGAATTACCAAAAGATTCTGGCGGATAAAAAGGCCGCAAAGGACCAATTTGAAAAAGCGCTCGACGATCTTGAATCGCGTCTCCAGTACACGCTCGATCCCTCAAATTTTGCCGCGGCAGGAAAGGGAATTTTGCGATGGCCGCTTGATAGCGTCACGGTAACACAGCAATTTGGCCGTACGTCAGATTCTGGACGTCTCTATGCTTCAGGCTCGCACAATGGCACCGACTTCCGCGCCGCTGTCGGTACGCCCGTTAAAGCAGCGCTTTCCGGCACGATCGTTGGAACCGGCAACTCCGATGAAATTCGCGGCTGCTACTCCTATGGGAAATGGATAATGGTCAAACACAACAACGGCCTCTCGACGCTCTACGCGCACCTCTCGCAAATCAGTGTCTCGCGAGGGGAGCAGGTGGCCACAAGCGATGTCATTGGTTATTCCGGCAACACGGGCTATTCGACCGGCCCACACCTCCACTTTGGTCTCTATGTCACCGAAGCGGTCCAAATCCGCCAACTGGGTACCAACACGCCATGTGGCAGAGCAACAATTCCTGTCTCGCCACAAACGGGGTATTTGAATCCGCTCGAGTATCTCTAAATTGTGACGAAGCAAATTCGCGTTTCTATAACGCCTCGTAAAGCGCGGTAGAATATCCCGCGTTATCAACACTTTGTACGCGGTCTCCAGGGTTAACTAGTCGTGCCTTGTTTTCGTTCACAAGCCATTGCCACACCTTATCTGCGTCGCGGCTAGACTGGAATTCTGAGGATGTGAAGCGAATATTTTGCGATTTCATTTGTTCAATTATTTTCAGGTATGTCGCGCGGCCATACGCCATGTTTCGCTCAGTGACATTAATGGTATTGAGATAAGCTCGGGCTTGTCCTCCGGGCGGTTGCGCAATCGTCAGCGTAAAGTTTCCAACGTTCTCCGCTCGAACGTTTTTAATGATGAAATCTTTTGAAATTCGGGTTCCTCTTTTTTGCATTTTCTGCGCTGCGCTAAGATTCTCCTGAATAAATACAATTGGAAGTATTCGTTCGGGCATGGGTGAAGAGCTCTCCATAGAAAGTAAGAATATCACAACTCAAATATTGCGAGATCTGGGATCAGGAAAATCAATAATTTTCAACGCTTTCAATTCGACTTTTGAAGCTTTGCGCAAACGTCGCATAATTTTGTCCGGGGCGAGAGGGAAGTAATGTGTTTTTGAAAGCCGCTCCATGAGCCAGTCCAAGGATCTCAGGTTCATCTCGGCGGACGAGTCCTCCGGTAGAATCCATTTTTCGGGCGGGTACTTAGAGAGGTCAAATGGCGCTGAGTACGCACGCAAAGACTTTCTGCCGTCGCACAAATAATATTCGTGCGCAAAACTCATTGCGAGCTCGCGCACATTTTTATAGATCGGATCGCGATATTTTAAAACCGCGTGATTTGTTTTACTAATCGCGCCCCAATATCCGTTTTCTTTGAAAAGCGCAATTGTGTGGTCCTCATCATCATAGGCGGTTGCGAAGTCCATCAAAAGCGGTTTCTGACCATGAAAGGCTAGTGCAACTGCAGCAAAAACAGCTCCTTCAAAACAGTGTGCGGTTTTTTGTGAAAAAACCTGATATGGAGATAGGTTGGTCTCCCCCGAAAGTTCAAAATTTACGGGAAGGGTATCCAGGTAGTCTTGAATAGCAGCAGGAGATTTGAATTTAGAAAAAAGCCGACGCATGTCTCGGGGAAGAATATTTTTTATTTTGTCGGCGTAGGTCACTAGAGAAGTATCCGTGCATACGTCCCAAAAGGCAATCGTGCGATAGCGCAGCTATCGCACGATTGCGTCATCTTTTGCGGACATACAGAGCAGGCATTTGGCCTGTCTGAATGTCGCAAAAGATATATTGTGCGACACGTCCGTCTCGGAAGCTCGGGATAGTTATCCACAGCAGACCACGATTCCCTTCATGTCAAGACCTTGCTTAAAATCTTCACCGCAAATGTTTGTGGAAATATTTTCTGTCAGATATTTAGTCTGACTTTTATTTCTGATCCGAAGTTGGAGGTACCCCTTCCCCTGCCCCGATAATAGATGTCGCTTTCCTGAGTTGTCTAACCCCAAGAATTAACGCAAACACTGTCGACAGAAATTGCGCCGCTATTGAAAGGTTGAAGAGTAATTTACTTTTTGAAAGTTGATCTGCAAGATAATTCGCCTCCGGTTGGAGTCTATTAGCGGCTTTATCAATTTCCGATCGCTTAATTTCAGCAAAGAACTGCTTGGTGGATGATATTGACGCTATCGCCTGTTCTCTTTTCTCGTTTGTTTCAAATTTGGCATTTATATACTCTAGGTACGAACGATACGCATCCTGAACAATAGCCGGACTTTGTAATTTGAGTTGACCGGAGTCAGTGAAAGGGTGCAATGTTTTCATAAGAGCTGACCAGACTTCGAAATTATCCTTGGCCGCAATATAGTAGAAGAAGTGAAATTGTTGTTGGTTTTGCAACTCCGCGGTCTTCTGAGCAGAAATGGATAACAAGATCGCGACAGCGCCAAAAATGCCGATTGCCCATGTCAGAGCGGCATTGATATTTTTTTCTTCGAACTTTAAATTTCGAAGAAAATTATGTTCCATATGCATTCGGGTTACTTTCCAAGTTTTTCCAACGCCCTCAAAACTTCAAGCGGCACGGCAAACACAATCGTGTTTGATTGGTCCGACGAGATGTCATTGATGCTCTGAAGAGTGCGGAGGTGGAGGGCGCCTGGGGCAGCGGCAAGGGTGTGCGCGGCTTTTGACATGTTCTCTGCTGCGATCACTTCACCTTCTGCGCGGATGATGACCGCGCGCTTTTCACGTTCTGCTTCCGCTTGTTTTGCGATCGTGCGTTCCATGTCGGCGGGGAGAGAGATGTCTTTCAATTCAACGGTGGAGACCTTGATTCCCCACGGATCGGACGCGTGATCAACGACGTTGGAGATGCGTTCTGAAATCTTGTCACGCTGAGAGAGAAGCTCGTCAAGCTCCACCTCCCCCACCGCGTTACGCATCGTTGTTTGCGCAAGTTGCGACATCGCATAAATATAATCTTCGACTTCAAGAATTGCTTTCGAGACATCGGTGACGCGGTAATAAATGACAGCGTTTACGCCAACCGAAATGTTGTCTTTGGTGATCGCCTTCTGTTCAGGAACGTCAACTGCCTTAACGCGCGTATCGACTTTCTTGAGCGATTGGAAAATCGGAATAACAATGCGCCACCCTGGTTCTTTAATACTTGAGAATTTACCGAGCGTAAAGAAGACACCTTTTTCGTACTGGTTCACCTGACGAATAATGAGAACGGCAATCGCAACGGCGATCACGAGACCGAGAAGAATGGTAAATGGGTTCATGTCTCCATCCTACCTCCCCTATCTCTTTTGCCAAGGGCACGGTGCGTCGAAAGAGAGTTTCGTGTGGCTTATCGTTTCAGACTCGGGAATGTCGTATACGACTTGATAGTAGTTGTTTATCGGCCCGAACAGCGCGGATTTCATATCAAAGCCGAGTGCCTTTGCGGTTTCTTCGACGCTTTGAGCGTCCTTTCCCTCAACTTCAACATTCACGGGAAGCCATGGCCACGTATCAATATCGATTTGAACACCGTTCAATTCCCACGATTCTCGCCTCGATTCTTGTTCTGATTTAATATCAATTCCAATCGCAAGAAGAAATGCTTTTGCATCTTCAAACGATCCTACGGTGACCATCGTTTCTTCTGCTGCTTCAACAGAATTACTGACGCGGCGTTTGTAGGTAAGTGTCACCTTCCCCACCCCTTCGTCGCGGAGACGAATCCATCCATGCTCAGTACGAGCGAGACGTTGGTCCGGATAATCCATGTTGAGACGTCGTTGCAAGCGCTCTGGATACACAAGCGTTGCGCCAAGCGATTTCAATTTTTCGCGAAGCTCGCCAGCATCAATATTAATAAACCTCGCTTCGAATTCAGTTTTCATACGTGGGCGCTTTGAATCTTTGTCCGAAGTACGCAAGTCCCATCATAATTCCATTTTCGACAAACTGATATAACGGGATTGCGATGTTGGCAAAATCAAATCGAGTCGTAGAGAAGAGCGAGAGAAGTGCCGCGATTGTGACGACAGCCCAGGCTCCCGTATGTTCAGTTTCCGGATAGCGATATGTTTTTACGATGGCTGGTGCGATTGCGAGCAGGCTTGTCAAAATGGCGAGAAAAATCGCGACATTAGGATTTCCCGTAATTTTCCAACCAACAAGTGAGAGAAGTGCGAGTGCAAAGCATGCGTAATCAAGGGGGCCGTGCTTTGTATATCCGTATCCTGCGAACGTCAGAATGACAATAACAAGGCAGTTAACTGTCGCAACAACCATGAGAATGAGCGGCCAGGAGGCTCCTACGTCAATAAGCGCTGCGACCTGTATTGCGGCAAGGAGTAGCCACAATACTTGCGTTACTTTATTGGGGCGCGATGCGCCACGCAGCATCGTCCACACGTAGTACATGCCTCCGGCTGCAAGAACCACGCCGGAAAGTACACCAAGAACGGCGTGCCAATCCATGATTATTTCTTCCACGGAATTTCAAACTGTTGGAATTCAGGAAGCAACTTACGGCCGTAGAGAAGGCGCGAAATAACTTCCGCATGTGAGAGTGCGCCTGTAAGCGCGTTGTGTGGGTTCGGTTCTTCCGGGATGCCGCAGTAATTGAGAACGGCATCAAGATCGAGTGCAGAGCGGTTTTTCATTATCGGTGGCTTCATTCCACGATTCACCATATGCATGTAGCAGAGCGTGTGCGTGTCGATTGTGCGATACGCAAACGGCCACTCGGTGTGCCCTGCCCTTTCGGTCGCGTACTTCAAAAAATCACGATCAAACGAGGGATTTTGTCCGGAAATAGTTTTCTCTGGCAAATCTTTTGTCCACTGCATGAACGCGTGGATCAAGTCTGCCTCGGTCTGCTTATTTGGATCCGTAATTTGGTCCTTCGTAAAACCATTTACCGCAAGCGCTTCGTCCATGATGTGTGCGCCATCCCACACGCGACACTCTTCGTAAAAACGGTTAGTCGGATTTGCAAAGTCCAGTGCTCCCACCGACACGATGGAATGTTTATGGGCTTCTACACCCGATGCTTCAACGTCGACGACGAGCATATTATTCTTGTGAAGGACTCAGTTTCTTTTTGAGTGCTGCATCTGTGGCCGTTTTTTCAACTTGCCCTAAATCAGTATTGGTCACGTTTAACATTTTTAGCCGCTGCTCTGGCGTAAGCCCATCGACCAGCTCTTCAACGATCTTAAAGGCTTCATTGTCGATGACCAACTTTACTGGTTGTTTTTCTACACTCATGCCACCAGTTTAGCAGTTTTCACTCACTCACCAAACCCTTGCAACTTTTGGACGGCGTGTATCCCGCTGCTTCTGCTGCGTCTTCGCTCGCAAACCACACCAGGTTGGCGAGATTAATCTGTTTTGCTCCGCCACACCACGGGAAGTGATAGACGGAGCCGTTTTTAGATGCGACTACGAGCCCTCCTGCTGTCAGGGCGCGAGGCTCAGTTGCCTCGGGGGTAGTCCCGATTGAGACGGCTGGCTTAGCGGCTTCCAGAGCCGAAAAACGGCCTAATCCGAAGCTTCCAAGGGAGACAAGGAAGATCAGGATGACGAGGCTCCAGGCGCTAAATAGGGGCTCAAATACGGCCTTGCAGCGCGCCCATATATCGGGTATAGTAGGCAGGTCCACAGCGACATTTTACCTTATGGCAACAACGAAAGCCGCCGGAACAGCAAAAAACCTGAATGACTCAAATCCGAAGTATCTCGGCGTTAAACGCTCTGATGGTACTGCGGTTTCGATTGGCGAAATCATCGTTCGTCAGCGCGGCACGAAGGTTATGGCCGGCAAGAACATTGGCGTTGGCAGAGACCACACACTTTTTTCAAAAATCGCAGGTATCGTAAAGTTTGGCCTCAAGCGCAAGACGGATTTTGACGGACGAACAGTGACACGATCGATCGTGCAGATTGTCCCGGCTAAGAACTAATCACATCCACAGTAATTGTTGCCTCGTGAGTGCCGAGGCGAATCTTGACCGGCCATGCGCCGGTTTCTTTAATTGCCATTTTCGGTTCGATTGATTCAACGGGAACGTCAATTCCTTGTTCGCCAAGCACTCGCGCGACATCTTCCGCAGTAATTTTCTTGTAGAGACTGCCTTGGTTGTTGGCGTTGGCACGCACCAGAAGCGTAAAGTTTTTCATTTTATTCACAATCGCAGCCCACTCTTTTTCCTGTGCGGCCCGATGCGCCTTGTCGTCTGCGTTCTTCTTTTCAAGATTGGCGAGGGCCTCTTTTGACGCATGCATCGCCATCTTGTTCGGAAACAGCATGTTGAGCGCATAGCCGTCGGACACGGTTTTAACCTGGCCCCGCTGCCCTACCCCACTGACGTCTTTGAGGAGAATAACCTGCATACCGGCAGTATTATTCAAGTCGTACAAAATCGCAAGTTACCGCAGTAATTCAACCGCCTTCTCAAGCTGAGGGTCCTTCGTTGCTTCAATATCTTCTTCGGTTATCTTCACTTCAATATCAGGCGTGATGCCAGTATTTGGAATTTGGAAACCGTCAGGCATTAGCCAGCGAGCGACCGTGATCTTAAGACCAGTGTCGGCAGTAATTGGAACCAGCTCCTGCACCGAGCCCTTGCCGAACGTTTCCGTACCCACAAGCTGCCCTTTTTTGTAATGGCGAAGTGCGCCCGCGAGAATTTCCGATGCAGATGCGGAGCCCTTGTCGACAAGAATCACCATGCGAAGATTTTCGTTGAAAATGTTGTAGCCGCGACTGCGATGATCAACGTTTTCTTGATGGCCCGCGTAGTCTTCCGTAACGACGAGCGCACCGCTCGGGAGGAACCAACTTGCCATTTCTACCGCAGCTTCAAGATAGCCGCCCGGATTGCCACGCAAATCGAGAATCAGCTTTGTTGCTCCGCTTTCAACAAACCCACGCAGGGCCTCGCGGAAAAGGCCGGGAGAGTTTGCGGTAAAGTTGTGCACCTCGACAACGTAAATGCCGTCAGCGCGTCGCTCGTGATCAACAACGGGAACGTTAATGACATCGCGCATTACTTTAATGTCGCGCGGTTCGGTCCAGCCTTCGCGCATCATCGTAAGCGTTACCTCGCTCCCCTTCGGGCCGCGGATGCGGTTCACCGCCGTTGTAATGTCGAGACCAACAGTCGAGACGCCATTAATTTTCAAAACTTGATCGTTTGGTTTCACTCCAGCGCGCTCCGCGGGCGTACCCTTCAATGGCGAGACGACAGTCAGGATTTCATTTTTGATCGCAATTTCCATGCCAACTCCTGAAAACTCTCCGCTCAAATCTTCTTCAAATTGTTTCTGTTCAACTGGTGGCAAAAAGAATGTGTATGGATCGTCGAGGCTTTCCGCCATACCCTGGATCATGCCCCAAACACGTTTTTCTTCGGGTGTTCCCTCGATTTGTGGCTCGCTGGTGGACGCAGACGTTGTTGCAACAGACGCAGGTACGAACTTTTGATCCATCAAAGCCCATGCGCGCCAGACGGCGGAAAAGTCGACATTTTCTGGCGGCTGGTTTGCGCCGATTGCTTGCGCTACTGACGCTGGAAGAACGCTCGACGCTTTTGGCGATGAACCAACGAGAAAGCCGCCGACAAATCCGACAGCGGTAAGAAAAATTGCTCCCGCAACAAAAAAGCGGACGTTCTTGCTGAGTTCCATACCGCGATTATCGCATACCTTGTTCGGTATTTCTATGGTGATATCGCATGGTACGATATTCGATGTAGAACACATGAATCGCCTCCTATGGAATTAAGCGTCTTTGCAGAAATTGGAATTCTCATCGGCGTTGCGACGGTGATATCGCTCGTGATGCGATATCTGCATCAGCCGCTCATCATCGGCCACATCATCACTGGCTTTCTTGTCGGTCGTTTAGCGCTCGGGCTTTTCCAAGACATGGAGACGCTTGAACTTTTCAGCGAGCTTGGCATCGCCTTTCTTCTTTTCAGCGTGGGTCTCACGCTCAATCCGCGGCACTTGAAAGAATACGGTCTCGCGTCGATTCTCACTTGTATTGGACAAGTCGGTCTCACTGGCGGCGCTGGCGTCGTGATATGTCTCATGCTTGGCTACGACTGGACGACGGCACTCTACGTCGGCATCGCACTCGCTTTT
Source organism: Minisyncoccia bacterium (assembly GCA_049306055.1). Taxonomy (GTDB): domain Bacteria; phylum Patescibacteriota; class Minisyncoccia; order Phycocordibacterales; family UBA2100; genus UBA10103. Next base: position 9,058 of record JBAQPT010000116.1, read on the forward strand.
TCCAGCACGGTCATCGTGATGAAATTGCTCTCCGACAAAGGTGATTTGGATAAGCTCTACGTCAAACTTTCGATCGGTTCGCTTCTTTTGCAGGATCTTATTGCGATCATTCTTCTTTTTGCGATTCCGTTTGCAACGGGCGCACAGGGTGGTGGAATCGAGCTTGCACGGACGGTGCTTCTCGGGCTTCTGGCAGGTGCGGGAGTTTTCTTTGTATCGCATTATATTGTCAGAAATCTCAATCGATATCTCACACGTTCGCAAGAGCTGTTGTTTCTTTTTGCGACAGCGTGGGGCATGGGAATTGCAGCTTTGTTTGCGGCGCTCGGATTTTCACTGGAAGGCGGCGCACTGATCGCCGGCGTTGCGCTCTCAACGCTACCGAGTCGCCACGAAATCGGCGCCCGTCTTGCGCCGCTGCGCGACTTTTTTATCGTCGCGTTCTTTATTTTGCTTGGAACACGAATGGTCGTGAGCGATTTTGGCGAAATTCTCATTCCCGCATTGATTCTCTCGCTCTTTGTTTTGATCGGTAATCCTCTGTTGCAGCTTATCGTGATGGGCGCGCTCGGGTATCGTAAAAAAACGAGCTTTCAAACGGGCACGATGGCGGCGCAAATTAGCGAATTCTCGCTTATTCTCGTCGCACTTGGCGTCTCGCTCGGACAAGTAGCGCCGTCGGTGCTTTCTACGGTCACGCTTGTCGGCATCATCACTATTTTCATTTCGAGTTATCTCATTCTCTATTCCGATACGATCTACAAATACATTTCAAACTACCTGACTATCTTTGAGCGCAAAACGGCGCGTGAACACCGTGTGCGTACGACGTATCCTTCGGCGATTCTTGTTGGTGGCGGCGGTATTGGTTTTGATTTTATAAAACTTTTTTCTTCGGAAGGACGTG
>JBAQPT010000117.1:0-3619 GCA_049306055.1 Minisyncoccia bacterium
GTTCAGTTGTTATTCGGAGCCCGTGCCGCTACTCGTGTCACCGCCGCCGACGTTGGTATCACCACCAGTGTTGGTGTCAGCGACCTCGGTGTTGCCGCTGTCGATCTGGACGTTGGTATCACCGACATCAGTCTTTTCGACCTTGGTGTCGTCGCTGTCGCCGCTTCGCGCGTCGGATTTCGTTTCCTCCTCGGGAGGAGTTTCGGCTTCGGCCGCCTGCTCCGGTTGGGTTTGAGCTTCCGTTACAACAGACTGCGGACGTTCGTCCGGTTCGGGGCTTGCCGTCGGTATAGCACCTGCATGAGCAACTTCCGCGAGATGAGCAGCGGTGTCGCCGCCCGTCTGAAAGCTCTGACGTTCGCCGGCCCCAGCGATAGCTCCGCCAATAAGCGCGCCGGTACTGAAGTTCTGACGCTCAGCAGGCGCGGGAGCTGTCTCGCGCGGAGTTTCTGCTGGTCGCTGTTCCGATCTTGCACTTGCACCGCCGCCGAGGAATTCCCCAGCGCCCTGTGAGGGCGGCTGCGGCCCCCTTGCGTTGCCGTACTGCGTGATGAGATAAAACTCCAGCCACGACAGTCCGTCATCATCATCATCGTTGCGTCGCTCCTTCCTAGGAAGATTGCGAACAGGACGCGCTCGCAATTTCTGTGCACTTGCTTCGAGCGATTCTGCGATTGCCGGCTCGACGGGAACACCGCGGAGCACATCAGTGCGGACAGTTTTGAGATCCGCGAGGACTTGTAGCACCCGCGCGAGTTCCGCTTCTTGGTCCGCAATGTCCTTGTCGAGGCTCGTGAGATTCGCATTGTAACGCGCAACGATGCTCACGCGATTCTTTGCGTCGCGTTCCGCGATCGCGTTCGCGAGATGTGGGACGAGACGCGTGCGCACTTCCTGCGAATAGTAGCTAGGGAAAAGGTACCCGAGCAAGAAAGGCAAGCCCTCGATTCCGGCGTCGATCATCCGATCAACTTCAGCAGTGAAGAACCGTGGTACTTTCTTGCGGAGCCTGTCGATCGTGTCATCGGTGAGATCCGGCAACAAGGTGCGTGCCTCGTTATTGAGATAGTCATGCTGCCTCTTTATGACTGCGTGTCGATCAGACTTGAGTCTTGCCAGCCCCATCAGTAACGAGGCCTGGTAGGACTCGGTCTCGCGCACAGCGGTAACGACGTGACTGCCGAGTTGTGTAGACAAGGGATTCTCCTCTACGTTGCTTGGAAACCTCAGTGCGAATTTTAGTCCGGCTGCTTTCAGCGTCAGACATGTCAAAAAGCAGTCCGCGGAGACTGTACTACATTTTCCCGGTTTGTACATGTTTGAGGGCGGTTTTTTTGCGCAAAAAAGGTACCCGGCGAGAACTGCGTTCTGCCGGGCATCTGTCAACTTGTATCTGGAGCGCTCCACCGCTCGATGAGCACCACTTTTTGATTCGGGTCGAACTTTTCTGGGGCTCCTCGAATTATCCAATAACCATGCGGCTGTCTCTCCAGCGCCCAGTGTCTTATGCGGTCGCACTTCAGAAAGTGTTCGGGCGGCGATCCAAGCGTGAGGTAGATATAGCCGTCGTTTGCAAGAATTTCTGCAATCGGAACGGTCTCGCCGATTTTCATTGGTTCCTCCAAAGATCCTGTCTCGTCTACCGTATCCTGCGGCACGATGGGAGTCAACAAATGAAAAGCCGCAGCAAGGGATGGGACCTTGGCTGCGGCTCGATGATCCTTCCTCACATAACAAACTTTCGTGAGTCTCGACCTTTAGCGCAAAGGCAGCATCGGCACTCTATGCATGAAGCACTCCGCGCGAGCTTCCACCAGTCGCCGAGTCAGCGTGATCCGTCGGTATTCTTCTTTCCCGCGGTCGACGCAATCAGCAAACGTTCGCTCGATGTGCGTCGTAATCTCCGGTGGGGCGGCGCAGCGAGTGGTGCAGTACACAACAATCGAGACTACCCAGATTTCCATTTGCGTGGCTCCTTGCTGTACGGCCTGCACGATACCATTCCTCGGATACAGCGTCAATTCGTGCTAAGCTCACCACATGCTCATCGACGATGTAGAGGTACGACTCTCAGGCGGCAGTGGCGGCTCGGGGATTGTCGGATTCAATAAAACAAAAGGGAACCAGGGTCCGACAGGCGGCAATGGCGGCCCGGGTGGCGACGTGATTCTCGAAGGCGTGAACGATATTTCCGCGCTGATGCAGTTTCGCTTCAATAAAGAATTTAAAGCAGAAGATGGCAAAGTGGGGACGACGCGACTGCTCGACGGCCGCCGCGGCGAAGATCTTATTTTGAAAATTCCGGTGGGGACGGTGGTCACCAATCTCGACACGAATGAATCGCGCGAGATCACGAAAGAAGGCGAACAATTTCTTGTTGCGCACGGCGGCTTTCGCGGTCGCGGCAATTTCCATTTCCGTGCATCGACCAACACGACACCGATGAATTCCGAAGAAGGGAAAGAGGGAGAGAGTTTTAATTTCCGTCTTGAATTGAAAATGATCGCTGACGTTGGGCTTGTCGGTCTTCCAAATGCAGGAAAGTCATCGCTTCTCAACGCGCTTACCGGCGCGCACTCGAAAATTGGAAACTATGCATTCACTACGCTCGAGCCGCATCTCGGCGCATACTACGGCCTTATTCTTGCGGACGTTCCGGGTCTCATCGAAGGTGCGAGCGAGGGGAAAGGACTTGGCGACAAATTCTTGCGGCATATCGAACGCACGCGATCGATTTTCCATCTCATTTCCGCAGAGAGCGACGACATGCTGCGCGACTATAAAATCATTCGCGACGAACTCGAAAAATTTAATCCCGCGCTTCTCGAAAAAGACGAGCAACTGATTCTCGCAAAAGCGGACATGCTCGAACCCGCGGCAGTTAAAAAACAGCTGACAAAACTCAAAAAACTGAACAAAAATGCAATCGCGCTTTCCGTGATCGATGACGACTCGCTTGAACAAGTAAAAAAGATTTTGAACAAGATTGCAAAGGAAAAATAAGAAAAGACATCGCCCGCTGAATCAGCGGGCGGGCGTTTGTACCTTCTGCGGGTAACGCGACAGAAGTTCGGAAATCGAATGGACGTACATGACGAACATTGGCCGTCCATTTCGCGTGATTGTCGCTTCCCACACTCCGTTTTTCATCGTTCCCGTAATCTGGGTTTCGTAGACCGGCGGCATCTCATGTTCGCCGATATCAAGTTTTTCGGACAGCACGCACGTTGTTACTTCTTGGTGCGCGTGTCGTCCGAATACGTTCAAGAGCTTGCGAATCTGAGTATGGATCGTCATGACGTGTTCTCCTGTTACGTCTCGTCCCTACGGCAATTGTACGAACATCATAATCCTCCGCAAGTGGCGATTCTGATAGCTTTGTGGCGGCGTATACTAGGCGGATGGCCTATGTCGTTCGTCGTTCGCGTCGCGCAAAGTACATGCGGCTCACGGTGCGCCCGGGTGGGGCGGTGATCGTGACGGCGCCGGAGCGGTTTCCACCGTCGATGATCGAAAAATTTGCTTCGAAGCACGCATCGTGGATTGCGCGGGCAGTAGAGAGGATGCGGCATTTGAAGGCGATCCCGGGAGGGAGGAAGGAGCTGAACGCGGCCCCCGC
>JBAQPT010000118.1:0-5636 GCA_049306055.1 Minisyncoccia bacterium
CATGAAAACAGCATCACGTCCCAAAAAGACCTCTGTTTTGGTTTTCTTTTCGTCTAAATTTATCATCATGTCCGTATACGCGGGGATGTGAGCCTGGTAGATAGAATGAATTTGCTGCTCGATTACCATCGAAATACTTGAGTGGCGAGAAAACGATAGCGGCGGCGGATTATTCGATACTACTTTCCTAATCTTTTGAACACGGTGTTCATACGCGTGGATCGTTTTGGGGAGGATGCGCTCGTCAAAGGCTTCAGTGCCAAGGTCCGTAAGAAACGGATAGTGATTCTTTTCTTTTCTCGTAATAGTCGTTGCGAGCTCTTCGAGGAATTTCCCCATCGAGTCAATCTCTTCAATCTTGGGTTCCACATTGGGTTTCCCCTTTTCCTGCTTGCGTATGAAATTGCGTACGGCATTCATTAAACCCTTGCGAGATGCTTCGGGGGCATCAACCTTTCCTGCCAAATCTTTTTGATCTCGCCGCTTTAAGACAGCGCTACGATCTGCATCGGTAAAAGAGGTGGCATCAGCCCTGAACGGATCTTCTTTTTTGATAAGCCCGGAACTCTTTTCGAGACTCATGCAAAAAACAATACCATGCCCCAGACATGGCAACATAGGTTACGTACAATTTAGTACTCGCGAATCGACGTGAGACGGGGCTGGGACCCCGTCGCAAGGCCGGAGCAGCTTGGCTGCGAGGCGGGGTCGCGCAAAATCGCTGCAGCGATTTATGCGTGACTGCGCGTCGAACAACTAATATTCACGAATTGATGTTTGAGCATCAATCTTCTTTACAATATCGAGAACGACAGAAACAACGATGAGAAGTGCGGTGCCGCCGATCGTGATTGCGGTGATGCCTGTTGCTCCTTGGAGAATGATCGGAAGGATGGCGAGCGATGAGAGGAAGAGTGCGCCGACGAGCGTGATGCGCGTGATGATGTTGCCGAGGTACTCGGCGGTGTTCACGCCCGGACGAACGCCTGGAATGAACGCGCCGTTCTTCTGCAAGTTCTTCGCGATCTGATTCGGTTCAAAGGTAATCGCGGTGTAGAAGAAGGTGAAGATAAAGACGAGGAAGAAGTAGAGCGCGCCGTAGACTGCTTGATTGTTGAGCGCTGAAACAACCGCGGAAGCGCCAGATGCGACCCAGCTGACAGACGAGCTCGCGAGGAATTGCGCGATCATTTGCGGGAAAAGAAGAATCGAGAGGCCGAAGATGATTGGCATCACGCCTGCTTGGTTGAGGCGCAGTGGCAAGTAGGTGGAAACGCCGCCCATCACTTTCATACCGCGAACGCGGCGGGCGTAGGTAACCGGAATCGGTCGCTCTGCCTCCGTGATGAAGACAACGCCGGCGGTGATTGCGACTGCGAGCGCAGCCATCGCAACGTACGTCGGAAGCTGCGCGACATCGAATGAGAAGACGAGCTGTGCAATCGATGCAGGAATCGAAGCAACGATACCCGCGAAGATGATGAGCGAAACGCCGTTACCAACGCCGTATTCAGTGATGAGTTCTCCAATCCACATGAGAAGAATGGAGCCAGCTGCAACGATGATCGTGTTGATGATCGCGGTTTGCATGTCCATTGCCGGGATCGCACCGTTTTGCTGCAAGAGAAGAAGAAACGCGAAACCTTGGACGAGCGCGAGCGGAAGCGTGAGCCAACGCGAGTATTGCATGAAGCGCGCGCGACCAGCATCCCCTTCTTCCTGATAGATCTCCTTCAATTTTGGAACGAGAACCGTGAGGAGTTGCATGACGATCGACGCCGTAATGTACGGGCCGACACCAAGCATCACGATCGAAAGATTTGAAAAGCCACCGCCAGAGAAGATGTTGAGGAGGCCGAAGAATTGGTTGTTCGAGAGAAACGCTGCAATGCCACTTGCGTCGATCGATGGCACTGGAATCGCGGCGAGGATACGGAAGACAACCAGCGCGCCAAGTACGAAAAGCACACGGGTGCGCAAGGTCCCGTCTTCGACGACGATTTTCAATTTGCGTACGAACGCTTCAAACATATTAGTTAGGAAATACTACCACCTGCCTTCTCAATTGCCGCTTTCGCTCCTGCTGAAATCGTTGCGCCCTTAATTGAGAATTTCTTTGAGACGCCCTCAGAACCGACGATTTTAACCTGAGGCGCGCGCTGTTTGCTGTACGAAAGGATGCCGCTCTCGATGATTGCCTTTGGCGTGATCTCCGCGCCTGCTTCGAATTTAGCTTCAAGCTGCGCGAGTGTAACCGTCATCGGACGTGGCTTTGCTCCCCACACCGTGCGGCCGCGGTTCTTGCCGTAGCCCCGGCGCTTCGGGATCTTTTTGATGATGTCGCGAAGCTCTGGGCGGCGCTTGTTACCGGCGCGCGCTGTCTGGCCTTTGCCGCCACGACCTGACTGCTTGCCGCGTGTCGAAGACTGGCCACGGCCGACACGACGATATGGTCGCTTCAAGCTTGCTGGGCGAGTGATGTCAGAAAGATTTGCCATACTATTTTTTTGCGACCTGCTTCAAGGCTTCGATAGCAGCGCGTGCGTTGTTGATGGAATTGTGCGAGCGAGAGAGAACTTTTGCCGTGACGTCGGTGATGCCGGCGAGCTCGAGGACGGTGCGCACCGCAGAACCTGCGACGAGACCGCGACCTGGTGACGGGCGAATCTCGACGACCGATGCTGCGAACTTCGAATCGATATTGTGCTTGATGGAACCTGTCTTCGTGAGTTCGACGGAAATCATGTTCTTCTTCGCATGACGCGATGCCTTTTCGATCGCGAGCTGCGTGTCGGCTGCTTTACCAAGACCGACGCCCACGCGACCCTTCTTGTCGCCGAGGACCATACAAACGGAGAAATTGAAGCGACGACCACCTGCCATAACGCGGGCGACGCGGCGGATGCCGAGCATTTTCTGCGCGAATTCGGAGCGAGCTGCGTCGTTGCCACGATCGCGGCGCGGGCCACGAGGACCGCGTCGATCACCGCCACCGCCGCCACGTGGGCCTCCGCGGAAGCCACCACGAGGACCGCCGCCTTGTGGAGCTGCGCTCCCCTGCACTGGTGTCTGGTTTTGTGTGTTTGGTGTGTCAGTCATATTTTAAAATTCGAGTCCTGCAGCACGTGCCGCGTCAGCAAAGGCTTTGATCGTACCGATGTACTGGTAGCCACCGCGATCGAACACTACCTTTTTTACACCCTTCGCGCCAGCAGCTTTGGCGAGCGATGCCGCTGCGTTCTCTGCTTTTTCGCGAGGAGTTTTGCCTTTTTCGGTCGATGAAGAAACCGCAGCGAGCGTGACGCCGTTCGTGTCGTCGATGATCTGCGCAACGATGCGTGTGTTCGATTTGAAAACCGAGAGGCGCGGACGTTCTGCAGAGCCGGACACCTTCGCGCGGACGCGGCGGTGACGACGATCTCGTGATTGTGATTTTGAAAGTTTTTGCATACTCATTTTTATGCGGCTGCCGCGGCCTTCTTACCCTGCTTCTGGCGCACGACTTCGCCTTCGTAACGGATACCCTTCCCTTTGTACGGCTCCGGCTTCTTCAATTCACGCACCGATGCGGCAAACTGGCCAACCTTTTCTTTGTCGGCGCCGGAAACGGTGATGATGTTCTTTTCGACAACCGCCGTGACGCCTTCAGGAATCGCGACGATGACCGGGTGCGAGAAACCAAGCGCGAGCTTGAGGTTCTTGCCCTGAAGCTCAGCCTTGTAGCCGATACCTTGGACATCGAGCTTCTTGACGAACGGTTCGTTCACGCCGGAAATCATGTTCTTCACGTGCGCTGCGTAGGTTCCCCAGAGAGCACGAGCGAGGCGAGACGAATTTGCCGGCTCGACAGATGCGATGCCGTTCTCGACTTTCACTTTCACGGCCGGATGCATCTGCTTCGTGAGCGTGCCACCCTTTCCTTTCACCTGGATGGAATCGGTCGCAACAGACACTTCAGTGCCTGCAGGAATCGTGATCTGTTGTTTGCCGATACGTGACATAAAATTATATATGGTGAGGTATTCGAACTACCAGATTTGGAAGAGCGCCTCGCCGCCCACTTTTTCTTTCTTAGCTTCTTTGTCGGTCTTGATGCCTTTCGGAGTTGAGAGAATGACTGCACCAAAACCGTATTTGACCGGAACGACTTCATTGAAACCGCGGTAGATGCGGCGACCCGGCGTTGAAACGCGCTTCACGCCTTGGATGAATGCCGTGCCGTCTTCGTTGTACTTGAGGGTGATGTCGAGCGTCTTCTTGACCTTCTTCCCCTTCTTTTCAACCGCCTTCACCCAGCCAGCTTCCTTAAGCTTCTCGGCGATCGCGAGTTTGAAATTTGAAAACGGAATAGCGACAGTCGCCTTTTTCACGGCGCCCGCGTTCTTGATTTGGTTGATGAGGTCTGCGATTGGGTCAGTAGTCATAAGTCATTAGTCCTAAGAACTACCAAGAGCTCTTTTTAACTCCTGGGATGTGGCCTTCAAGCGCTTCTTCGCGGAAGCAGATACGGCACAGGTTGAAATCACGCATAAAGCCGCGAGGGCGGCCGCACTTGAAGCAGCGACGAACCGTGCGCGAAGAAAACTTCGGCTTGCGGTTTGCCTTCACGATCATTGATTTCTTGGCCATAAATTTTGAAGAAATTTACCCCGAGCTTCGTCGAGGGGTTGCCTAAAAGGAGTGTTTCGAGACCCTGCATCCCGCCTTTCGGCTTTGGATTATGGAGTCCCGATCCGTGGCTCTGTTTCTTGCAGTTTCCGTCGCCGGACTTGCTAAGACACGAGCCCCCTACGAGGCCCACGCATACTACTTTAGGAGGGGGTGAAAGTCAATAAAGGTTTGTTTCTTCCGCTCGCGGCGCTGCGGCGCATTGCTTCTCCGGGGTCGCTGTCTGGCGTTGCTACGCCAGCGCTCACTCTCGCGCCGTCGCGCTGCGAGAGACCCCGTCAAAGCAACGCCCCACATCGCCGTCTCGCTACCGCAATAGACATCTCCACCATCAAGGTGTCACCTTGATGGTTTTAACACCAGTCCCATTTATTTTGTTGTAGTGAGTTCCTTTACCATCCCCCGTTGAATGTCGTAATCTAAGGCCCGTCGTTTCCTGTAGGACAGCCACAGCGCAATCGCGCTTAGGGCGACTGTGGCATATACATACACATCTGCGTATGACGAAAAAGAGATTGCTGCTGTATATGCAAACAAAAACCTAAGCAATGTTTCCTTTAGTGAAATTTTCTCAAACAACGTCTTTACGCCAGGATAAGCATGCTCGACCTTAATGACCTCCAAATAGGTTATACGGTTGTGCAATTCAGTGAACAGAATTACCTCTCGTTGGCTCAGCAGGAATTCACGAACTGTCTTTTTATTTTCGAACCACTGTCGAGACCGCAGTTTTTTAATCCGCTGAAAAAGTGATACGTCTTCGAGAAAAAGATAGCAGATTATTCTTACAATTACCCAAGCCGATGTGGTTACACAAGCGGTAGCAAAGAGGACAAACTGTCCAAGAATGTAAGAGAAGATTAGAATTAGGAAATTTAATTCTAGACGCCCATCAACATAAGCCGCGAAATTTATAACAAGTTCACCATTGCCATTGGTTGTTAAGAGCAAAATAAGCCCAACAAGAC
>JBAQPT010000119.1:0-4119 GCA_049306055.1 Minisyncoccia bacterium
TTTCGCTTTATCGGTCGCGCTTTTCATTGCAACCATGCGCGCTGAGTGTTCGGACGCCTTTGCTTCGAGAAGCCCATGATAGATTGCGATATTCAGAAGACGCGGCATGAGGAATTCAACAATCGCCTGCGGATCGGGTTCAAGCGTGTAGTATGCGGGCGCTTTTGCATCGTTACGTGACATTCCAGCGTACTTGCCTTTCGCCGGAACAATTCCCTTCACAATTTCGCCGATAGCGGACGGAGTGATCGGCAAAATTTGTCGCACAGCCGCCTTTTGTTCGAACGTCGAGAGGAAGTTCATGTACGCTACCAAGCACGACGAAATTTCGCCTTTTGCATGCCACTCCACTACCGTGTCGGTCACCGTGGTCATTTCACTTTCTGAAATCCCGTCGGAGACATTTTCGTGCTTGACGCGCACGTCGTAGTCGCGGTTTGCAAAATAATCACCTCCTCGGCGTCCGAGGGCAATGATGCGAACATTTTCCCTTTCGAGACCGCGCTCCAGCAACTCTCTCTCAACGGCGCGAATGACATTGCTGTTTAAGGCTCCCGCAAGGCCTTTGTCACTCGTAATGACAATAAGACAGGTGGTGCCCGGTCGCGTTTGTGTGAGGGGGTGTACTTTCACTTCTTGCGAATTTGAAAGACGTTCGAGAATGGTGAGAGCCGCTGCCGCGTAAGCACGGCCGCCAAGCGCACGCTCTTGCGCTTTGCGCATTTTCACCGCTGAAACAGCCTCCATCGCGCGCGTGACGGTCGAAGTCTTTTTGACCGACTGAATTTTTAGCTTGATGTGCTTGAGGGCCATATCACATTAGTTTATTTCGAAAGTCTCGTTCTCTGACATTTAGTTCCGTCACATGGCTGTCTTCGTTACGCGCCGCATCAATGAATCGAGGGTCATTAAAAAGGGCCTGCTGGGTGTCTGCCAACCGCATCGCGACTTCCGCATAGCGAGCTTTTGCAATCTTGTCATCAGGATTCGCGCCCAATTGGCTTCGCAACGTTTTTAGATCATTTTCAAGCTGCTGCATTTCCTTTCGCAAATCCTGCATGATTTGCTGATTATCATTGAGCACAACCTTAAATTCCTCGATTTCCGCGGCTTCCTTACTCTGATCCGTTTCGTAAATTGGTTTTCCTTCGAAAGTTTCAGACATATTTAGACAAACAACTCCTTATGTGCACCACGAAACGCTTCCATTGCGCCATTCAATTTCTTTTTGCCATCGTCGGAAAGTGCCGCTGTTTCTTTAATTTCCGTAAAGACCTCACTGTAGCCGGCGTTCACGAATTCGAGCCATTGTGCCTCTGCCTGCTTTACTTTCTGAAGCGGTACATCGGCGTAGAGCTTGTGAACGGCGGCGTACAAATCGACAACCTGCTGTTCGAACGGCATTGGATCACCGTTCCTTTGCTTCAAGACTTCAACCATGCGCTGGCCGGACGCGATACGATCTGCTGTCGCTTTATCCAAGTCGGATGCGAATTGCATAAAGGCCTCGAGTTCGCGAAATTGCGCAAGTTCAAGTTTGAGAGTACCTGCAACGGACTTGATCGCCTTTGTTTGCGCAGCTGACCCAACACGAGAGACGGAATCGCCGACGTTAATAGCCGGGCGCACGCCCTTGTTGAAAAGACCGCCTTCCAAGAAAATCTGACCGTCGGTAATGGAAATCACGTTCGTTGGAATATAGCCAGAGATGTCGCCTTCCTGTGTTTCGACAATCGGTAGTGCCGTAAGCGAGCCGCCGCCTTTTTCGTCTGAGAGACGCGCTGAACGTTCAAGAAGGCGCGAGTGCAAATAGAAGACGTCGCCTGGGTATGCTTCACGGCCTGGCGGACGGCGAAGAAGGAGTGACAACTGACGATACGCAACGGCTTGTTTCGAAAGATCGTCATAGACGACAAGCACATCTTGTCCGCGATCCATAAAATATTCGCCGATAGCCACACCGGAAAACGGTGCAAGGTATTGAAGCGCCGCTGGCGCAGATGCCGGAGCATCAACGACAATCGTGTACGAAAACGCATCGTTGTCCTTCAATTGCTGCACGATGCGCGCTGTTTTCGATTCCTTTTGACCGATCGCGATGTACACACAAATCGGGCGTTTCCCTTCTGGTTCGTATTTCTGGTTGATGATCGTGTCAATTGCAACGGTTGTCTTACCTGTCGAACGATCACCGATGATGAGTTCGCGCTGCCCGCGGCCAATCGGAATCATGGCATCAATCGCCTTAATACCAGTTTGAAGAGGAACCGAAACCGACTTTCGATCAATAACGCCGTACGCTTCGCGCTCGACTGGCATCATCGTCGGCTTCTTGAAAGGACCCTTGCCGTCGACTGGTTCACCAAGCACATTCACGACGCGGCCAAGCAATTCTTCACCGGATGGCACAGAGAGCACGGCCCCAGTTGACTTCACGGCCATTCCCTCTCTCACGCGTGCGCTATCGCCGAGAATAATCGCGCGGACGCCGTCTTCTTCAAGGTTGAGAACGAGCGCGAGGAGCTTTCCGGCGCCATGCATGGAGTCTTTGAGCGACTTTCCGGCGTCTTCTTCAAATTCCAAAACTTCGGACATCACCGCTTTGTCGAGACCATCGATCGAGACGACGCCATCCCCCACCGCGACCACCCGCCCCACATGCGCGCCACCTTGTTTCGAAGAATGTCCTTCGATTTCTTTCACGATCTTTTCGATGATTGTTGAGTCCATACCTGTCACACGCTCAAAGCGCGATTTTTCATAATCTGATAATCTAATTTTGTGAAATAGGCAATATTATTCGGCATATTCAGAAGCGTGTGTACAGGCATACTTATTTTTGCGTCGCGTTATTGTAAATAGAAAGAAGTGCGCTTTTCCAGCTTTCGTCACGAAAATGACCGCGGTCGTAGAGCTGCCAGCCGCCAATAATGCTTTCGTCAACAGAAATTTCTGCAGTGGTAGTGCCGCTTTCTTTGCGCGCACGCGCTTCGTCACTTTTTCGCGCAACGACAAGCACGGAACGTGTTTTCTGTGCTTCTCGTTTCGCAAGGCGTTCAAAAGCTCGTCCTACACGCGGCATGAGTGCACCTCGGCCACGAACCGCAAGTGAACGATGAATTTTAGCAACGGCATCTTTCGGGTTTGCACCCTTTTGCAAAAGATCCCACAAAGCCTGTGCGTAGAGATTTTCCATACTTATGAGTGTTTCTCGCGAAGAATTTTTTCAGCGGCAAGCATCGCGGTACGAGCAATTTCTTTTTCGCCGGAAGCGAGCGCTTGTCGATGCGCTTCTCCGGCTTTCATTATCGCTTCGGCAAGCGTTTGGTCTGCACGAGCCTGTGCTTGGCGCGCAATTTCTGCCGCCTGTTCATCAGCACGGCCACGTGCCGACGCGACGATTCCTTCAGCTTCTTTCGCCGCCGAGGCAACAATACCTTTCCCTTCTTGATCTGCGTCCGCGAGGCGGCGATCTGCTGCTTCGGCTTTTTGAACACCCTCCGTAATCTGTTCGCGGCGTTCGTCAATCATCTTCAAAACAGGCTTGTAGAGAAATTTCCACAAGACCGCAAGAAGGATCGCAAAGTTAAGCGCCTGAATCAAGAGGAGCCGAACATCAAGACCGAATGCAGCGAATAATTCTGACATAGCGAAACGCACTTACTGCGCGTTTTACGTAAATTTGATGATAAAACCAATAACCAACGCAAAGATGGCCAAAGCGTCAGTGACCGCGATACCGATAAACATCGTCGAGGTGATACGACCTGCAGCTTCCGGGTTTCTCCCGATCGCTTCGAGCGCCTTACCGACGAGGATGCCGAGACCGATGCCCGGGCCGATGACGCCGAGACCGACGACGATTGCCATACCCAATGTCTTTGCTACTTCAATATCCATATGAATTGTGCCAATAATTGATAATTAGATTATGCCGCCAGTATATCGAAAAAGAGCCATATTTCAAGCTTCTTTTCTGAAATCGACCTGATCGGTATCTGTGAAAAAAGGCTCAAGCGTGGCGCCGGAATTTAAAATTTCCTCAGTCTTCAGGAACTCAGCTTCAACACCAACGTGTTTTAGCGTTCGCAATTCGTCTAAATTCGCCCATGTGTGTTC
>JBAQPT010000120.1:0-2768 GCA_049306055.1 Minisyncoccia bacterium
ACTCCTTGTAGACATGCGGTTTCAGTTCTATTTCACTCCCCTCACCGGGGTTCTTTTCACCTTTCCCTCACGGTACTAGTTCACTATCGATCTGAAGAAATATGTAGCCTTACCAGTTAGTTCTGGCAAATTCACCCGAGCTATTCATGTCTCGAGTTACTCAAGAACTACAGCCATAGAGTTACTTCGTTTTCGAATACGGGGCTATAACCCGCTGGGGCTCAGCTTCTCAGCTGATTCTTCTAACTAAGTAATTTTTGACTCTACCTCTTTCGAGCGCTGTAGTCTTATAACCCCCATTTACAATAACGCCTCACGACTTGCGTCGCGCCGCGTTATTGTAGCTGAGTTTGGGCTCCTCCCTTTTCGCTCGCCGCTACTAAGGGAATAACTATTGTTCTCTTTTCCTCACGGTACTGAGATGTTTCACTTCCCGTGGTCTGCTCCACAATGCTTTTACACACTGGGTCATCATGGTTTACATGATGGGGTTATCCCATTCGGAAATCTCCGGATCGTAGGTTGCTGGGCACCTCCCCGAAGCGTATCGCCGCCGAACTGCGTCCTTCATCGCTTTCTTCAGTCTAGGCATCCACCGCACGCCCTTATCCAGAATCTCGTTAGAAATTCTGGGAACCGCGTGTTCTTTTGATTCAACAAAGCCTGGCGGCAGTGTTGAATCGTTTGCCACACACTGTCTAGATGTGTGGACTTTTTTGTGTCTTTACAATCCCTCTCCCTTTCGGAAGAAGGTTCCTGTCCCGTTTCGGCAAGACCGGCCCACTTGCGTGAGCTCGAAAACCGAAACGAGATTTTTGATTCTTTTGATTTCATTTCAACGCAAAAATCTTGCGATTTCGCGTCGAATATTGTGTCGCTCTTCAGTTGTCAACGAGCAACATAGGGACGAAAAAAGCCGCAGAGAAGCGGCGTCAGGTAGCAGAAGAAATTTCAGCTACGGAAGCCTGCTTCTTGCTTGTCTCTTAAGTACCATATGTAAAGAGGAGTATAAGGGCGACGGACTGTAATGTCAAGAAACGGCTTTTGGGGCTTAAACTGTGACTATTGTGGGGATAAACCTGGGGATAAAAGGGGCCCCGTGAGATGTCGCCTTGCGGCTATCTCACGGGGCTGACCTTTCAAAAAACGGCTCAAATGCTACTTCTCGTGCGACATTTCGTCGTGCATGCGCGAAATTGCGCGTGCTGCCGCCTCCTTGCCGCCGAGCCCGAAGGCAAGACCGAACGCAAGAGAGAGCGCGACTACGATGCCAGTGAAGAGCGTCTGCCAAAAGGCAGCCGCAACGCCCAACTGATTGAGCGCGGCGAGGATCGCGAAGATCCAGATCGCCCACTTCGCGATGGCACCAGCCATGTTGGCCTGGCGAACACCTGCTGCGCGAGCGGAGCCCGTCACGACTGATCGCACCACTTCCGCGACAACTGCCGCGAGAATGAGGATGAGGACTGCAACGATCACTTGCGGCAAGTACATGAGAACGACTTGCTGCAAGAAGATGGTCACGCGAACGAGTCCGAGGACTTCGAGCGACGCGACGAGGAAGACGATGATGACGAACCACTTCACGAGGCTGCCCAAAAGCTTTCCGGCGCTGAGATGGAAGCCCGCGTCTTTCACGGCTTCCGTCACACCGGATGCTTTCAGTGCGTCGTCAATGCGGAGCACATCAATCACCTGCTCGATCACTTTCGCGAGAATCATGCCGATCACCCAGCCGATGATGAAAATCACTGCGGCTGCGAGAATTGCTGGCACGAAGGACACGACGGTGAACCACACATCGTTGAACGAGGCCTTCAGGACACTCGCTGATTGTGCAACTATCATAGATTAACTAGGTATGTTGTTGATAATAATTAAAAAACGGATCGACCCGTCCCTTCATGATAGCAGTGACCACGCCTTGCGGGCATGGCCGCAAGGTGGTGTTGTGGACAGTTTTTCGGATTAAATCAGGTTGTGTTTGTTGAGAAGAAGGCGGTGCGGGTAATCCAAGGTGTCGCGAATCAATTTGTCGTGGATCGTGAGGCGATAGCGGAATTCCGGCGTCGAAAAAACAGCGTAGCGGATCTCGCGCCCATACTTCGGTTCGAATGATTTTACTGCTCGTTCAAGTCGTTTGTCGTTTACGAAATCACCGACGATGATTAAGTCCGCCGGTCGCTGAACATCGCCGATGAAAATACCGGAAAGCACGATTGCAGAAAGACGGCCGATTCCCTTCAGCGCACGTTCGACATCGCCAAAACGCTCCGGCGAAATTTCGTGAATGAATGTCGAGAGCGTGTTTGCGTATTTACTTTTTTCATCAAACGAATATTTCGTGACGCGTTCGCGCGCAGTTCGCCCCTCGCCTTTCCGCTCTTTCAGAACGCCAATCTTCTGAAGCGCCGTGATTTCTTTCTGCGCGTTCACACTGGCGACGCTCGTGCGCTTTGCGACTTCCGCAACGCTCATTTCCTCGGTATCGTGAAGGACGAAAAGACGAAGAATCTTTGCTCGTGCAGGCTCAAAAAGTTGGGTTAAAAAGTCATTCGGTTTCTGCATACTCCAGAATTCGGTGTGGAGAGATTGTAGCATTTGGACTTCGGGCGTAAAAATTTTACCTCTTCTGTACAACAGAAAAACGCCCCGACAAGGGGCGCTTCTCTTTTCGAGCGACGAAAATTACTTGATGGTGACCTTTGCACCTAGCGTCGTCGCTTCGCCTACGGCGAGCTCCTCCTTGAAAACCCACGGTTTTCAAC
>JBAQPT010000121.1:0-3731 GCA_049306055.1 Minisyncoccia bacterium
TTGAATTCCGGGACGGCAAGAAGGACGCCATCGGCCGCCTTGATTTTCTCGCGCAATTCTTTTGCAGCGGCAGGGTACGCCGTTTCTTCCAAATCCTGATTATAAACCGGCAGCGTGCCGATATCGAGAATTTCAATATCCATCTCCGGCGCCACCTTTTGCGCCGCGCGCAGAAGTGCAGTGTTATACGACTTTTTCCGTAAACTTCCCGAAATAGCGACGATGTTCATGCCGGAAGTGTACTACTTTTTCGTAATCATGTACTTCGCAATATCCGCTTCGGTGCCGCCGACTTTTTTGCCCGGGTTGAGGATGTTGAGGGGGTCAAAAATCTTCTTAACCTCTGCAAAAAGTGCGAGGACTTCGTGACTAAACATCGTATTTAAATACGGCGTGCGGATGATGCCGTCGTTGTGTTCGCCTGTCGTGGATCCTTTGTACTTGGCGACAAGATCGTACACCTTCGGCGTGAGCTCCAGAATGACACGGTGGCTTTCTTCACTCGTGAGGTCCATGAGTGGCAGGATGTGGAAATTGCCGTTGCCGATGTGCCCCGCAACCGTGAAAGTAAATTTATAGTGCGAAAGGAGCTCGTTTAATTCGGGCAAGAACTCAGGGTAGGTTTCGGGCTTCACGACAAGATCGTCGATAAACGGTGCGGCAGAGAGGCCGGGGAGGCTCTTGCGCAGGAGGTTGAAGCTTTCGCGACGGACTTTCCAGTATTTCTCACGGCCGAGGTTGCTGAAGATGAGTTTTGTGTGGACGGGGAGGTTGTCGATGGTATGCCTCGCTTCGCGAACACGATCTTGTGCCGCTTCTTTTGTATCTTCCGCAAATTCTGCCATAAGCAGGAATTTGGGCACGCCGCCGGTGAGAACCATGCCCACTTCAGGCAGAAATGCGAATCCGAGCTTTATCGCCTGCCAGAGCCCCATTTGTTTGAGCATTTGGGGCATGAAGCGTACCGCAAACGAGAAGGTGTGCTCATCGTACGATTCAAAGGATTCCGGGTCGCATTTGAGGATGCGCTTCACGACCTCGGGAAGATGGCTGATCTCGGAAAGAAAGACGACGAGCATCGCGCGGTGGGGCTTCAACTTTACGGTCTTGAGGCGGGCTTTCGTCACGATGCCGAGTGTTCCTTGCGAGCCGACGATGAGTTTTGTGAGGTCAAAGGTACCTTTTTCTTCGTTCCAGACATCCCAGAGCGCGTAGCCTGCGGAGTTTTTCGAGACGTTCGGACGGGCGGCTTCGATGGCGCCACGGTTGTCCATAATAAGGTCGTGGATCTTGCGGTAGATTTCACCCTCGAAGGTCTTCTCGGCCTCCTTCTTTGCAAGCTCAGTTTGGGTGAGAGGTTTGAAAGTTGTCTTCGAGCCATCGGCAAGGACGACATCCAGCTCTTCCACGTACCGCTCGGTCTTTCCATAATGGAGGGTGAGTTCACCGCCGGAGTTGTTGGCAATCATGCCGCCGAGGGCACAGATCTCTCGGGAAGCAGGGTAGGAAGGGATGAGCGTTCCGGCCTTCCCCAGTGTCTGCTTTTCGAGGTCTCGGTAGTAGACCCCGGGCTCGGCAACAACGTAGTCAGATCCGACTTCATGCACCTTATTGAGGTGTTTGGTGAATGAGAGAACGAGTGAGTCGGTGAGCGGGCCTCCGGTCATGTCGGTCCCTGCGGAGCGGGCGGCGATCGCAATGTTTGCGCCCTTCTTCTTTTCGGAGCTCGCATACGAAATGATCTTCGCAACATCGTCGGCATCCTTGGGGGAAATGACCAGAGCAGGACGGCGCTCAAAGACACTGGTATCGCGACTGAATCGCTTGAGTGTTTCTGCATCATCAGCAACATCGCCCTTGATGAGAGACGCAATTTCTTCGCGAAGTGACATTGCGATAAGTATAGCGCGCCGTTGAGAGCTCTTGCGCAAGGAGTCGGTGCGTTGTGTTGCGTAGGTGAGGTGCATTACAACACATATTCCGCGTAACGCATTATAAAGGACATCGAATATCCAATGTCCTTTAGATGGCTCAATTACGTGTTTTATACATTGTCTAACGTACAAAACGGTAATGGACATGTTTACATACACTCGGAAATGTTTTGGAAATGGACGTAACGAATACCACGTCATGTTTTCGCCCGATTGGCCATATTGACCATAGGACATGTCCGTATACTGTTGCAAAAGATTTTTGTTCGTTCGGTTTTGCATTACACATTTTCTTATAAAAACAAATTATGAAGTTGAATAAATTGGAAGTCGCTGGCATCTTCGCGTCACTCGTACTCTTCGCCCTCGCGGGAGTTTTTGCGTTTTCGCAAATGACGGCACATGCGCAGCAAATTGATCCATGCCAATTGCCGGGCATGGTTGTCTTTGGGTGTGACGACGAGGAGGGTAACCAGCCGCCAGTCGTTGATCCATGTGACATCGCCTCGTGCGATGACGACGAAGACGGTAGCTTGGCGGAACAAATCAACTGCGAAATCTATCACCAGCTCATGGCCGCAGGCGATCCGATTCCACAAGGCTTCGATGCAAGTGGCTGTGACGACGACAATAGTGGAGGTGATGATGACACGGCATGCGAGGACGGCTTGGATAATGACAACGATGGTAAGTCAGACATGGAAGATCCAGGCTGCACCGATGGCAACGATGACGATGAGACTGATCAAGGCGGTGGAGGCGGCGGTAACTCTCCGGCCTGCTCTGATGGTCAGGATAATGATAGCGACGGAAAGACCGATTCTGCGGATCCTGGTTGCACCGACGTCAATGACACGGACGAAACTGATCCGACCTCGGGTGGTGGTGGAGGCGGTGGTTCGTCTGGCGGCGGAGGTGGAGGAGGGGGTGGAGGCGGCGGCGGAAGCGTGCTTGGCGCGACAACAGGCGGCGGCACGAATTCTTGTCAGTACCTTACGGGCTTCATCAAAGAAGGTGCCGACAACGATACGGAACAAGTGTACCGCTTGCAGGCTTTCTTGAAGATTTTCGAAGGTGCAAATGTTGAACTGAACGGTGTTTACGACAGCGCTTCAGTTGCCGCAGTGCACGCATTCCAGACAAAGCACTCTATTGATGTCCTTACTCCGTGGAGCACTTCGAAGTCGACGGGATATGTCTATCTCACGACCCGCAAGAAGATCAACGAAGTCTACTGTGATCGCGGCATGATTTTCCCACTCTCGCAGGAAGAGGAGCAGGTGATTGCGAAGTCGAAGACAGAGCAAGTATCAGCACAATCGGTGAAGCAGGTTCGTCCGACGACACCGTCTGCAGAGGAGTCTGAGGAGAATGAGGAAGAAGCAGGTTCGGTTGTTGATTCACCGCGCTCATTCTTTGATCGTGTCCGAGGTTGGTTTGATCGATTCCGATAACGTTCTTTGCAGGAGGCCGACACGGGTCCGTGGCAGACAGCTTTACGCTGGTTTCCCTACTGCCATGGGCCCTTGCCGGCCTCTTTGCTATTTCCGCTCGCCGTTAAGAAGTTGTAAACGGACGCCGTCGGAAAGTGTTCTCAGGGGTCGCTGTCTGGGCGTGCTCGCCCAGCGCTCACTCTCGGCCCGTCGGCCTGCGAGAGACCCCTTCAAACACATTTCAGACGTCGTCTCCCGTTTACACCTTCAAAACCGCATCGCTGCCAATCGTTGAAAAGACAAAGCCAACCAGTGTTGTGAAATTAAAGGTAGCGAGGAGGGAGGCAGTCGCACTCTTCACGAG
>JBAQPT010000122.1:0-4075 GCA_049306055.1 Minisyncoccia bacterium
GTTCGCGTGTGAGCGCCTGCTCCGCACCGCTCCATCCTTCGGCCGCAACATTCGCCGGAATAATGCGCGCCGTTTTCAATGTGCGGAAGCCGATGACGTAGCTGCTTGAAAACCACAACATTGCAAAAACCGCAGCAAAAAGAAGCGTCGCGATGAGTATTCGCCTTGTGGTTCCTCGATGAAAGTATGTGAAGAAAGACATGTCAGAAATCAAACGTTTACACGCCCAAAAAAGCCGCACCAGGTATGCCTGGTCCGCCTCATTATTTTAACCGCAAAAACAACGAGAAAACGGCCAGAACTGGCCAAAAAAGGGACAACTCCCCCGTGCGCAGACAAGGGTCTATTGCCCGCGCATTTTTTTCTTCAAATCTTCGATGCCGGTGTCAATGAGTTCCTCCGAAAGATCAAGCACTTCCTTGATTTTTTCGAGGAAATCGCGCTCCTGTGGCGAGAGCTGGGGTTTGATGTCGTAATCGTTGACCATTTGCTCGAATTCTTCGCGCATAGCGGAGAAAACCTTATCGTTTTTATCGCGCACCTCGGATACCGCCGTAAGGAGCATGACCTTCTGCTCCTGTGCGTTCTTACGGCCGTAGTAATTCATGACTGCCAGCGCACCGATACCGAGCGCAAAAAGGACGGTGAGAATCCGCTCGAACGTGACGAGCCCTGACCCTTCTTCAGTTTCTGCCGCCTTCGCCGATGCCTTTTCGACGAGGGGTAAGTCCAATGTTTTTTCAGCAACAGACGCATTCCCCGCTTTATCGTAGGCTTTAATGGTCACCTTCTTGGACCCGCCCGGCTGCGGTGGTACCGGCGTCTGACCATCGACGAATTCCGCCACTTTCACTGTCCCGACGGTCGAACCGTCGAATTGGATTTCATAGCGGTCGACGCCAGAAAGATCGTCAGTTGCGTTGAGTGAGAATTTCGGAACATCACCATCGACGAGTCCGATTTCAAACGCCGACGGCGGCACGGTATCGATTTGCACTTTCCTCTTGGTGATCTTGCCCCAACCAAAATCATTTTTGAATTGCACGAAGAAATACCAGACGCCATCGCCGGATGCGATGATGCGCTCTGTCGTGGAGGTTGCCGTCAGTAATTTATCAGGCACGCCTTCTTCTTGGACGGTAAAGAGCGTGCGCACGCCGGTCACGTCTGCCGTGAGCTTCCACGCAAAATCGGCCGTTGTTGTCGAGTACCATTGTTCTTCTTTGCCATGCGATTGTGAGGTAACAACCGGCGCAATGGGAAGCACATCTTCTTCACTCACTTCGCTCGTCGCTTCGCCGTCCGCAGGTGCCTCAGACGGCGCGGCACCCTCGGTGATCGTAAACTTTGCGGTTCCGCCGGTGCCGTAGACATCGGTTCCCTTGCCGTCAGCCGCGAGGACGGAGCCCTTCGAAAATGCGAGCGCACCGTCGCCCGCTTTTTTGCCCTTGAACTTAATCGTAATGACGGTACTTTTTGCGGAAAACGGCGTTGGCGTGCCGCCGCTGAATGAAATCGTTCCCGCAGAATTTGAAAATTCCGGCTCAGCGGTCCACAGTGAAAACTTTGATCCTTCTTTTGAAATACTGGCAACGGAGAGCGTTGCGGCATCGAATGTGATCGTGCCGTCGGCCGCATTCACACTTTCTTTCGGCTCGATCATGACTTGCACGGAAAATTCTTCGCCGATTGCGTGCGAGCCGCTCGTCGGCGAGAACGTCAAATCAGCGGCGAGTGCCGTTTGTGGGAGTACAACAAAAAGAATGCTCGCATAGAGCACAAGCCGCCATTCCCTAAAGGCGTTCTGCATACAGCATATCGTAGCCTCTTTGTCGGGCTTTTAAAATGGAGACGCTGTGGACGAGATGCTTAGATTTCCGTAACGTTGATACGAATGCCCCGTGCGGTATTTACTTTGAGCGGAAGGAGGAGCATCAAAACGCCCTCGCGCATCTTTGCTTCCGTTTTTTCCGGATCGACTTCTGCGGGAAGAATGATTTGTCGATAGAATTTCCCCCACGAACATTCGGTGAGCACGTTTTCTTTTTCCTCCTCGGTTGGATGTGCCGCAAAATGTTCGCCGTTCGGGCGTTTGCGTTCGCCCTTGATCGTGACGACGTCACCGTCGCCTTCGATATGAACGCCGTAATCTTCGATGGTCGCACCGGCAATCTGCGCGTAAATGACAATTGAATTTGGAGTTTGGAAAATATCAACCTTCAATTGCTCCATGATGTCAGCCGGTGATTCTTCCTTCGGCTTATTCTGAGTATCAATCTTCTGTTGTTTGGCGTCTTCCGGAGTAGAAGGAATGAGATCCTTCTTTTTCAGGCGCGCGAGAAATGACGACATATGCTGGTTTCCCTTCTAGTATACCTGAATCTTCTCTCACAATTCGAAATGAATGTGGATATTCGTTATTCATCATGCTGCGAAGCGTCGCCCGGCATGAATGAAGCGGTTTGCGGCGGGAATAAACGAAGAAATGCGCGGCCCAAGATGAACTTTTCTTGGAGCGGTCCCCAGGTGCGCGAGTCGGTACTATGTGCGCGGTTGTCGCCAAGCACAAAATATTCATCCGCGGCGAGTGTGATGCGCGAATCGTCCATGATTTCGCGCGACGCGTACGATTCATCGAGTGTGACACTCCCTTCGCTGTTGGTGATTGTGATGTCGGGCCCGCGAATCGTCACTTCCTCCCCCGGCAAACCGACAATGCGCTTCAAAAAGTGCGTCGATGGGTCGAGCGGATAGCGAAATACGATGACGTCGCCGCGCTCGGGCTTTTCAAAACGATACGTGAGCCTATCGACGACAAGATACTCGTGTGCGCTGAAGTGCGGTTCCATCGACGCACCGGAAACAATGAACGGCTGCGCGACAAAATAGCGAAACGGCGTCGCAATGAGAAACGCGATGAGCGCAAATTTGAGAAACGAGATGACGCCGTGGACGCGCGAGGAGCCTTCCATGCATTCAGTATACAAGAGATGCTATATTCCGAGCGCTACGTAGGCGAGTGTCGCCAAAAGAAGATAGGTCGCCATGTTGACGCGATTCGAATCGGAAAAAAGCTTTAATGCCGAGCCGAAACTACTTTTTGGGTTGAATGGAATGCCGTCGAGGGTAATGCCAGCATGTAATTCGTCCAAAATGAGGTGGCACAAATACCCTGCCGCCATCGCGCCGCCGAAAATCCATGCGATATTTTCATCGAGACCATAGTGACGCGCAACAAGGAACGACCCGACGCCGGAAATCGCGAGCGCGGGAAGTGAATGAAAAATACCACGATGATGTGTGCATTTTTTCACAACGCCGCCGACGATAAACCAAAAAATGAGCAACGCTCCGGCAGGAATGCCAGTCAGGTACCGCCAATCCGCCGCGTAAGTTGAATTAAGTGTGTAGAGAAGCACGACGCCGGTCGCGGCGAGCGTCATCGTTCCGAAGACGAGGTAGAACGGCATTCCCGAATCGCTATCGACGTCAGGAAGAAACGATCCAATGACTGTTACGCCAAAAAGGAACAAGAGAAGAAGCGGATCGGTGACGAGTGCGTAAAAATAGACCGCGACAACAACGAGCATGGAAATAATCGCGCCGAACGCAACATGCTCCCTAAACATCGCCATCAGAAAAGTATAGCAGGCGCTATGCTAGGATGCCGCCATGGGAAAAGATATCGAGACAAAAGTCTGGGATGTCGCCGTTATCGGCGGTGGGCCTGCGGGCATG
This sequence comes from Minisyncoccia bacterium, assembly GCA_049306055.1. GTDB lineage: Bacteria > Patescibacteriota > Minisyncoccia > Phycocordibacterales > UBA2100 > UBA10103. The sequence continues at coordinate 3,739 of JBAQPT010000122.1, forward strand.
ATTGCTGCGGGTCGCGCAGCGGAGAGCGGCGCATCCGTTATCTTGCTTGAAAAGAACGCCTCCCTCGGCAAAAAACTCCTCATTACGGGCGGCGGCCGCTGCAATGTGACCAACGCAGAATTCGACGACCGCGTCCTCCTTTCGAAATACGGCGAGGGCGGCAAATATCTCTCATCGCCATTTGCCACGTGGAATGCAAAAAAATCGATTGAATTTTTCGAATCCCGAAACATGCCCACGAAAATCGAAGCAGAAAAACGCGTCTTCCCCGTTTCCGACAAAGCGCGATCGGTATACGAAGTGCTCATTGAATACATGAAAGCGGGTAATGTAACCA
>JBAQPT010000123.1:0-1650 GCA_049306055.1 Minisyncoccia bacterium
AGACTAACCATAGCGATAAGAATCATTCTCGTGAGCGGGCTCATCCTGCTTACGTCGCTTGTGTATGCGTTTTCCCCGACAACGGGCTACACCTTCGCAACCGGCAGCTTCAACTTGAAAATCGACAGCAAGGCGACGTGGAATGGCGTCTTGCAGCCGCAGTCGACATGGGCTCTGAAGAATTTGGTGCCCGGCGTGGATAAATTTTTCAAAATTGGCGATGTGAAGCCGGGCGACCAAGGCGAAGCGACGATCAGCTTCCACGTAAATAAAGACGCGTGGATTTGTCTCGATTTTGAAAACTTGAAGGAAAAAGAAAATGGTGAGAACGAGCCCGAGAGCCACGAAGACACGACGGGGCCAGCGAGCGAAGGCGAACTTGCGGACGGCACGGAATTCTTTGCGTGGCACGACGATGGCGACAATATCTTTGAAATAGGCGAGAAGCCGATTTTCGGCACAACAACTGGCAACCAGGCGGCGACAAAAGTTCTCAAGAACAAAACGTATGTGCTCGCGGATTCACTTTCTGGCACGGCGTACAAGGCGGGCATTACGAAATACATTGGCATTCAGTGGTGCGCGGGCGACATGGTGGTGAATGTTGCGACGGCGGTTATCACCTGTGATCCGACAACAATGGGGAACGAAGCGCAGACGGATTCGTTCTCTGTGGACATTGGATTCCGCGCGGTGCCATCGAAAGACGAAAAGAAATTCAAATGCGATAAGGGTGGGAATCAGTGCGAACGATGTGGTAGCAACACGGGCTGCGGGCCGGTGAATATCACCATCAACAACAATGCGACGGTGAATTCGACGACGACTTCGAGCTCGAATACGGGAGGGAACAGCGCCGGAAGCGGTGGGACGGTGATAACAGGAAATGCGACATCATCATCGAGCTCGACGAATATCGTAAACCTCATCCGTCTGATCTTGCGGCGATAATATGCTCAAATTCATTAGCACAATTTTCTACGTCATCTTTATCGCGATCCTTGTCGGTATCGCGGGGCTGGTGCTTGGAACGATGCTCCCGATTCCGGGCAATATCGAAATGAAAATCGTGAAGAGCGGCTCGATGGAGCCTGCAATTCCAACAGGATCAGTTGTTGTTGTGAAGCCGCAGGGCGACTATCGGGTGAATGATGTGATCACGTTTGGCGAAGATACGAAGACGCAGGTGCCGACGACGCACCGCATTCTTGCGATTGAAGGAACGGGCGCGCAAGCTGTGTACACGACGAAGGGCGACGCGAACGAGGAGCAGGATGCAAATACGGTCGCGCGGCGTGAAGTCATCGGCAAAGTCATCTTTTCATTGCCATACGCCGGGTTTGTTTTGGACTTTGCGCGGCAGCCGATTGGTTTCGTGCTTTTGATTGCGGTTCCGGCGGTCTTGGTGATTCTCGAAGAAGTTCTCACGATTGTCCGCGAGGCGCGTCGGTGGAATCGTCGGCGCGACAACGATGGTGATGGTTCGCCGACATCATCGGATTCTGATACGGGAGCGCCGCCGTCGCGCGGACGCGGCCCGCTCGATTTGCGCGGGGCGCCACGCATCATTTACTCGCGCTTCCGCATGATGGATGAAATTCTCGTGCCGATGCTCGAAGACATGAGCGAAAGTTTTGCGCGCAGGATGGC
>JBAQPT010000124.1:0-34962 GCA_049306055.1 Minisyncoccia bacterium
CGAAAAAGCGGCCGAGTGCGCGTGCTATTAGCGAAGAATTAGATGGTGTCGGAAGCGTGTACAACGCCTTCACTTCAAAAGAACGCACCGCCTACTGGGCGAAAGTGAGCGAGGACTATCTTGATACAGCGCTTGATGTTGTGAGCGACATCTTTCTCAATTCTCTTTTGCCAGCAAAAGAAATCACGAAAGAGCGCGGCGCGATCATTCAGGAGATTGATATGTACGAAGATATGCCGATTCGTACCGTGAATGACGTGTTTGATGCACTCATTTTCGGCACCGAGCATCCACTGGGACGCACAATTTTGGGGCCGAAGGCAAACATTCGCGCATTTTCTCGAAATGATTTCGCGAAATACTTGCAGCGCAATTACACGCCGCAAAATACAGTTGTCTGCGTTGCCGGTTCCTTTTCAGAAGCAAAAGTGCTTGCGAAAGTGAAAAAAGAATATGGTCGGTTGCCGTCAAACCCAAGCCCGCGATTTCTTCCGATTGCCATGACACAATCGTCGCCACGTGTTTCGATCAAGGAAAAGAAAACGGATCAGACGCAAATGATTCTTGGTGTTCCTGCGTATCCATTCCTCCACAAGGACGAATTCGCCCTCGAGGTTTTGACGACGATTCTTGGTGCGGGTATGTCGAGCAGAATGTTTATGGAAGTTCGCGAAAAGCGCGGCCTCGCATACTCAGTGCATGCATGGACGGATAAGTATCCAGATGTTGGCTATTTTGCGGTGCAGGCCGGAGTTGAGCACGGTAAACTTGAACTTGCGCTTCAGACGATGCTCGGAGAATTTAAGAAAATTGCAAAAACAAAAGTGAGCGCTGAAGAATTGAAGAAAGCGAAGTCGTATTTGAAAGGTACGCTTGCTCTTCGACTCGACACGACGGACTCAGTTGCAGAACATGCGGCGACGTCCCTCATCAATATCGGCAAAATCCGCAGTTTGAAAGAAATTGAAAAAGGAATCGACCGTGTCACTGCGGCAGACATCCAAAAGGTTGCAAAAGATATTCTTAAAACTAAGCAATTGAATCTCGCGATCATCGGCCCGCACTCAAATTCAGAAAAATTGCAAACGCTCTTGCGGGTCTAAAGTGCCCCTTCGCTCATCAAAATCTCTCGCTTGCGGCTAGTTCCACCGCGATTGTAACTGCCGAGACCACCGTCGGTGCGGACAACACGATGGCATGGAATCTCAGGATCGTAATTCGTGCGCATGATGGCGCCGACAGCGCGCGCCGCTTTCGAGTTCCCTGCTTTCGTCGCGACTTGCTTGTACGTCATCGAGCCGCCTTTCGGGATTTTCTTTACTATTGCCATTACTTTTTCGCGGAAGGTTTTCATATTTTCAGTATACACGACGCATCTAAAATCCAAGTGAACTTTGCGTTTCTTTTTCATCTGATTTTATTGGAGACTTTTGCGGCATAAACTTTTGCAACTTTTTACCTACCATTTCTCGATACACGCAGTAATCACACCCATCGCCCGCCTTGGGAAGCGCGTCGCTTTCCAAACATTCCTTAATCTTCATGAGTGATGGCTCGACCCAGGAATCATTTCCTTTATGCGCAATGAGCGTCACTTCAAATTCAAGAAGTCCGTCGAACGCTTTTTTGTCTTTTCCGGCATTTGCGTACACGAAGAAGCCGGTGTCAGAAACGGTGAAGCCATTTTGGCGGAAGAGCCATTGATACACTTCCATCTGCTTTTTGTATCCGTCATGCCAATCCTTGTCGAGCGCCTCGATTTTTTCGTCTTTGCTGGTTGATTTGTAGTCGACAATCATGAGTTCGCCCGCAGGGTTTACCCAGACATCGTCGATAGCGCCAGAAACGGTAAATCCTGTCGCCGAATGCTTGCAATCAATGCCTTTGAAATTCTCTCGCCAAATGTCCATTTTTGGGTGCTCAAAGGGAACGGCATCAATACCATATTGCTCCATCAAAGGATGCGCGGTCTTCCCTTTACGATGAATGTCGAACTCTTTTTTTAAGAGCGCGTCGACGGCGCTGTTCAAGTTGAACGGAAAGCCGGGCGGACGGGCGGTGCCGAGTTTGTTATCGATATAAAAACACCGTGCGCACTCGGTAAAGAGACCGATTTTTGAACGCGAGAGGCGCCATCGATCACCTCCGTAATTCCAGCCAGGATTACGGTCAGGTTTGTAGTACTGCGACATCGGACGATTATATCATCGCAAGCTTTAATTTAGGAGTCATGCAGCTTTTTGAAGTACTGCTCCACAAACCAGAGGCCGAAAAAGATGCTGAGCGTGAGCGCTGACGCGAAGATCGCGAGCGCGTACAAGCCGAACGCCACAAGGACGCCGACGGAAGCGGAAACCCAGAGGCCTGCAGCTGTCGTAATCCCGTGCACACTTTCGCCGCGCATAAAAATGAGACCAGCGCCGATGAAGCCAACGCCTTGCACGATACCTTGCGCCACGTCGAGTGATGTCGCGCTTATCGACGCCGCGCCGAGAATGAAGACACATGCGCCAAGCGAAACAAGTGCATAGGTGCGCATGCCTGCCTGCTGACGCGCGATAACTGAACGCTCAGTACCCATCACAACGCCCAAAAAAGCCGCGAGGAGCAACTTTCCAAACATGATGAGCATCGGATCCATATCGTAATGATAACCCCGCAAAACGCTTATGACACCACAGAGTGCACTCGTGGTGTGAATTGATGCGCATCGGTCAGAACTGGTTGGCAGAGGAATTTCGCTTCTTCCATGACTTGCCGCACGCGGTCGGGCTTCACACCGTATTCTTCCAGAAGATGCGGGCTCTGGACGTGCTTACAGAGCACAATGTTGTTTTCCATGAGGCGATGCTTTTCACTTTCAGTGAGCGTTGTGAGGCAGGTCAAGGGATGTACGCGCGCTTCTTCGATCATATGCATCAAACCGCGATGATGTGGAAAATCCCATCCGATGAGCGTAAGTCCGGAACACTGTGCATACCGAATCGCATTCCGCGTAAAGCGCGTATTGGTGACGAGCCATCCCTCGTCGACGCGCGAAGATCTTTCGGGAGATTTTTTTAGATCTTCATAGCGCGCGTGTACGTAGAGCGCGTCTTTGATATCAGTTTTTCCGCCGGGCTCATTATGAAATTTTGCTTCAATGCCAATTCGTTTCCCCGCTTTTTCAGCGAGAACATCGACTTCGTGCGGTGCACAGCGGCCCGTGACAGCTACGCCGGTTTTTGCACGCCAGCCGTGCGCGCGCAAAACTTCCGCCAAGAATTGTTCAAACGGGAACCCGGATGGCCCGAGCGCAAAGAGCGCGCGCTTAACCGAATAGCGCGCAGCAACCGCCGGCGCAGATTCTTCGCGTAGCATTCCAAACGCGCGCGAGTAAATCTCTTCCGTGCGCATGCCGTCCTGTAATTCTTTTTCAACGGCGCTCACAATATGCTGACGCGCGTCAACAGACGCTCCAGCGCGCTGCAATGAGTGCTCCAATTTATGTGGATCGAACGGTTCGCGTTCTCCATCCGCCTTCACGATCCAGATATGTGACACCGTTCTATTCTACGATGAAATGATGCCGCCACCGACCAATTTATCCCCATCATAGAGGACAAGTGATTGGCCTGGCGGCGCAAGATGTGGCTGATCGAAAGTAACACCATCGTTTTTAAACACGCAGGTCATCGGCGTTTCCCGATAACGAGCTTGTGCTGAGAGAGACGCTTCATCTTTTGGCGCCTCATTCACCCAACTCTTGTCGAGCAATTTGATTTCCGCTCGCATCGCGCGAGTGCGATCGGTCGAAACGGTAATCGTATTTGTCTTCGTATCGACGGCAATCACATAATGCGGGACTTCGTGAGATGTTTGCGCATTGATTCGAAATCCGTGTCGTTCGCCGAGAGTGTAGAGCGCCGCCCCGTCATGCTCGCCAATTTCCGTACCGTTTTCATCGAGCACCTTCCCCTTTTCGAGCGTCACATAGTGCGCGAGAAAATCACGCATGGTAATGTCGCCCACGAAGCACAGCCCTTGGCTGTCGTGTTTTTTTGCGACCGGAAGATTGAATTTCTCGGCAAGCGCTCGGACTTCGGGTTTTGTGAGACCTCCGACTGGAAACAGAATGTGCTGCAAATCATTTTGCGTCAGTTGCCACAAAAAATAGGACTGATCTTTATTCGTGTCTTTGCCGCGATGCAATTCACCGTTGATATTTTGCGCATAGTGACCGGTTGCAACGCAGCCCGCGCCCTCGGAAAGCGCCCATTTCAGAAATGCACCGAATTTGATATGACGATTGCAAAGAACGTCCGGATTCGGCGTAATGCCGCGCGCATAATTGGCAACCATGTCGTCGATAACTGTTTTTTTGTATTCCTCGCTTAAGTCGATTTCTTTAAATGGAATCTCAAGCGTGGCGCATACACGCATCGCGTCAAGCCTGTCTTTTTGCCACGGGCAATCGATAAATTCCGGCCGCCAGATCTTGATGAAAGCGCCGATGACGTTGTAACCCTCCGCTTTAAGAAGCGCGGCGGAAACGGCGCTATCTACGCCGCCGGAGAGACCAACGAATACCGTTTTCATCTCGACACACTACTAAGTTATGTACCGATGTACAATGCTTTCTTCTCCAAATGCTCCTCATACGTTTTTGAGAAATACGTGTTGTGATTGCGATCGGCGAGGTAGAAAAGATAGCCTTCGTCTATTGGATTTGCAGCGGCGCGCAGGCTTGAGAGCGACGGAGAGCCGATTGCACCTGGTGGCAGGCCTTTGTGGACATAGGTGTTGTACGGATCATTTTTGTTCTGAAGATCGGCGTTCGTGAGTGTGAATGTCGCGCGACCGATTGAGTAGAGAAATGCCGCATCAACTTGCAGCGCCATGTTGATCTTGATGCGTCGCCATAAGACGCCAGCGATACGACGCCGCTCCTCGTATTGAATGCCTTCTTTTTCGAGAATAGATGCCATGATAACGATCTCATTCAGCGGGCGACCGGATTTTGTAATGTCCCCCATCAGCTCCTGGATCCGCGCGTCGAAATTCTGCCGCAATGCGTCGATCACAATGTCCTCATTTGCGTTCGGCAGGAAGAAATAGGTGTCAGGAAAAAGAAAGCCTTCTTGCGGCTGCGCTTTTGCAAGGAATTTCTCTTCATCGAAACGTTGCAACTGCGCGCCGAAGATTTTTGCCATGTCGCGCGTCGTCATGCCTTCTGCGACACGAATACGAATCGGCTCGAGACCGAATGCCCCGGTCGTGATGCGTCGCGCGACGGAGAGAATGTTTGTTGGTTCTTTAAACAGATAATCGCCGGCACGAACACCGCGGTCACGGCCAAGAATTTGTACAGCGATTTGAAGCGCGAGCGCTTCCTGGACAACTCCTTGCTCTTCAAGCGCGCGACTGACGTCCGCAGCCGAGGCTCCTTCGGGAACTGAGATCAGTTCTCCTGTCGGAAATTCTTGCGGCGGAGCGATAACGAAAACGTACGCAACGAGCGCCGCGAGGCCGCCAGCGATGATAATTCCCATCGAGCGGCGGTTGGAATGCGTGCGCCAATGTTCCGCAATCCGATGCGACTCTTCGTCCACCCATGTCAAAAAACGCGCGAGGTTCTCTTTGAAGGTATCCATTGCAGAAAAATTAGACGGGCAAATTTGACGGGGCTTCGGCTTTCTTCGTCGGAATACGCGCGAGTCCTGGTGCCTTTACGGTATTGGATGGTGGATGCCAAATCGTCGCAAGTGTTTCGACTGAAAGAACATTAAACGGCGTTTTCCATGGATAGCCGAAGAAGCAACGCCGACGATATGCATCAATGAAGCGGCGCGAAAAAAGGCGCCAGCGGATACCATTCCAATCCTGCCATGCGTAGTCGAAAATATTGTGTCCGCGTCGCGGACGGAACATGCTCATCCAGTTTGGATTTGCATAGGGACGAAAAATCCAGCGCATCGCCGTAAATTCTGGACTGCGCATTTTGTTTGCCGGAGCGCAGTAAATGCCGCGGATGCCGACTTCAAACGGTAATTTTGAAAGGTGGCGCTCCATCGTGCGGATCTGTTCGGTCTGCTTCCACGTCGGGCGGGGGAAGCCAGCATCGTCGGATTGGTCTCCATCATCTTTGAGCTGTGTTGATTCGAGACGAATCTTCTCAACCACGCCCTCAACCGCCTCCTTCCAATCACTCGAGAGATGCGATCGGATAACGATCTGGACCCACATTTGCTCTTCTTTATTGCACGTACTCAAGACTTCAATCACCGACGCAAATGGATCGACGCGCAGTTCGTCTTTCGGATCCTTGTCGAGTTCGTAGTCGATGTATGTTTTCGGTTGGTACGCATTGATTTCCGCGTAATATTCACTGTCAGGTTCTGGCTGGTCCGCTGATCGCGATTCGAGTGGGTATTCGGTTACGAAACACTCGACACTGTCGTCATACACAAATTTTTTCGAATAATCCTCCGCTTCCACAATTTCGACTTCCGGATACTGCGCGTACAAGTTCATCTCGATCGTGTTGCGAAAGGCGCCCTTTGTCCAAATATAAAAATGGACTTCCCCTCCAAGCGAAACAAGCTCGAAGGAAAAGTAGGGACGTTTACCGCCATACCAGTTGCGGTCAATGAAGGTCGTCTCGCTGTAACGAACCCAGAGATTTGAAAACACTTGTTCCATGGCTCGCGGCGATTTCATGACATTTGGAGGCATTTTTACTTCAAGCAACACCGGCTCAGTCTTTTTGTAGGTAAAAAGTGATTGTGCGAACCAAATCCACGCGCCCCAAAAGGCGTAGATGGCGGCAAACGGACCGTAGACCGGGAATCCAAAGAGAAGCCAGCCGCCGACAAGGGTCGTAAATTCGGGAAGCAAGTTTGCCGTCGCGATGAAAAGCGGCACATAAATTCCCACCAGAAATCCTCCGCGCGAAATGCACCAATCGCCAACATATTCGACCCACACAGTCAGTGAGAGCCAGTTTTTTGTGATGTCGTGCCACGCCGTTTTCTCTTCTGGCGCAATAACATGTTCGATTCCGCTTGCAACGGAGCCAAAAATCGCGTCGGCAAATCCCGGTTTTGCCTCCTCATCTGCCATTACAGCAGTGTATCAGAAAACGCGCAGGACTTGGAGATTATCCCCGCGCAGCAATGTACTTCCCTTCGTTGTCACGTTTGAATTCGCTGTGCTGGAGATTGACGACGATCGTCGCGTCTTTGACGTAGCGTTCGCGCTTCACGCGATCGATAATCTCATCGCGGGTGAGCGCGCCATCACGAGCGAGAATGTTGCGGATGACTTCGCGAACAACGCCTGGAGCGTAACCCCATTCCTTGAGTGCGTAGAGACCGCGGCCGACAAGAACGAAGCGGCCGTCTTTGATGAGTTCGTTGTGTGTTGTTGCCGGATGTGCTTCGCGCTTGAAGAGATTACGGATGCCACCAGCGACTTCGGTGAAGTGCATCGGAGAACCGTGACGCTTGAGCGTGAGATAGGCGAAATCGCGCGTGTTCTTGATGCGAACATGCGGGCTTTCAACGCGACCCCACTCGCCGAGCGGATTGCGTCCGAGTCGCTTGGAAAGCGCAAGCCAACGTTTCAACACCTCTTCGTCACGTGCTTTTGCGCCCGCGTCTTTGAGATTCTTAGAAAATTCTGCAAGGAAATCGTCCTCCGGCATAAGTGCCATCGGCTCGATTGATTCGTACAAACGTGAAAGCGCATTCTCGACAGCTTCCATGATGGATGCATCCACGTGCCAGCGGCGATGAAAATCAGCGTCTTCACGCTTCTCGCCAAAATGATGACCAACGGTGAGAAGGAAGAGAATATGGCTGCGATCCGCGTCCGACTTCGGAACTTCCGCAAGAATGATGCTTTCAGGGAGCGCACCGCCCAATTCGGCGATGGCTTTCTTCAATTCCTCCATCGTCTTTGCGTGCTGCGTGTAGGCGCCTGAATCGCGGACCGAGGCAATACCGCTGGATTCGATCTGGCGGATGCGTTCGCGGGTAATGCCGTATTCCTTGCCGATAGCCTCAAGCGTGCGGCCCTTGCCACCCTGGAGGCCGAAACGGTCGGTCAAAACGCGACGAACACGCTCTGGAAGACCCCCGAGGAGGTCTTTGGTGACGTGCTTTGGTGAAAACGAAACACTCTGCGCTCGCTTGTTGGTTGTCATGGCAATTTAAATAGTTGGTGGAAATTGTTGAGAATTGACTTGCGTCTTTTCCGTGACATACCTTATATCAATACCGGCCTCATGTGTCAAGCGGTAGTCAAGGATAATTTTCTACTGAAAATTTCCTTGACCCTGCCTCGCGCTGTCGCGCTCCGGCCTTGCGTTGGGGCCCCACCCCCAACTCACACCTCTATCCACACGAAACCCCCAAACGCCATCGTTCTACCGTGTTACGAGCTAAAAAGCAAGGGTGGTAGTATGCAGTGCATGGCCAACGTCCGAGTTCCACCCCAAGACATCGAAACAGAAAAAGCACTCCTCGGCGCCCTCATGATTAATCAAAACGCGATGTATGACGCAGCGGACGTCGTGCGCGCAGATTCGTTTTATGCCGGAAAACATCGCACGATTTTCGACGCGATCGTAAGCTTGCACGCAAAAGGCGAGCCGATCGATATCGTTACTGTTTCTTCAAAGTTGGATGAGCGAAAGCAATTGCAAGATATCGGCGGACGCGCGTACCTCTCAGAGCTCGCGGGAAGCGCGGCCTCACCTGGCTCAGCCGCGCACTACGCATCGGTCATCCAGACGAAATTTATGCTGCGCTCGCTTATCGAAGCGGCGGCAAAAATTGGCGAGCTTGGTTTTGCAGAAGATCGTGAAATTGAACAAGTTTTGGATGAGGCGCAAACGGCGGTGTTCGCGATTTCCAATTCCTCGACGATGCGCAATTTCACCGCCATCAAAGAAGAGCTTGCTGAGGCATGGGAGCGTCTTGAAAACCTGCAAAAACACGAGGGAGCGTTGCGTGGCATCCCGACCGGCTTCCCTGCGCTCGATAGCATGCTTTCTGGTTTACAGAAAAGCGATCTGATCATCCTTGCGGCACGCCCAAGTATGGGTAAAACAGCGCTTGCGCTTGATATTGCGCGGCAGACAGCAACAAAACACTCGACACCGGTCGGTGTTTTTTCTCTCGAAATGTCCTCGCAGCAGTTGGTGGATCGTATGCTCGCGGCACAGGCCGGGGTGAATTCGTGGCGCCTTCGCACGGGAAAGATTTCAAGAGACGATGAGTACCAGCGCCTGCAAGAAGGTATCGCGCAGCTCTCCGAGGCGCCGATTTATATCGACGATAAACCGGGCAACACCGTGCTTGCAATGCGTTCAACCGCGCGTCGCATGAAAATGGAAAAAGGGCTCTCGCTCGTCATCGTCGATTACTTGCAGCTCATTACGCCATCGACCATCGGCTCCAATGTTTCTGTTGTGCAGCAAGTCACGGAAATTTCACGCGCCTTGAAGCAGATGGCACGTGAGCTTGAAGTGCCCGTACTCGCGCTCTCGCAGCTTTCTCGTGCTGTTGAACAACGACGCGGGCGTCCGCGCCTTTCAGACCTTCGCGACTCCGGCTCTATCGAGCAAGACGCCGATGTTGTTATGTTTATTCACCGCGAAGACATGATGGGTTCGCGCGGCACCGATGAAAAGAATAATGTTGCAGAAATCTTGATCGAAAAGCACCGTAACGGCCCAGTCGGCAAAGTCGATCTTCTCTTCGACGAGCAGCAAACGACGTTCCGCACCGTCGAGAAAGCCGACTTTGGCGACTTTACACCGGAAGCAGCCGTCAGCGGCGAAGAAAATCCATTCTGATAAGATGGTGCGATGGATACGATTGATCGCTTGGCCGACCTCTTTCAAAAGTTCCCCGGCATCGGCCCGCGGCAAGCGCAGCGCTTTGTGCAGTATCTGTTGCGTGCGCCATCGGTGCGGCGCGAACTTCTTGAGAGCGTACGCGACCTTGGTACGAGCGTGCATCAATGCCCCGATTGTATGCGCTATTCAACGAGCAAGAAGGGACACTGCTCGATCTGCGCGAGCGAGGCGCGAGATCAGTCGGCGCTCGCAGTTGTCGCATCTGACGCTGACCTTCTTGCGGTTGAGCGCTCACACACGTTCAAGGGTCGCTATTTTGTGCTCGGCGGATTGATTTCGCTTGCTTCGGAAAAGACGAGCGGGCTTCGTGTTAAAGAATTACTTTCTTCCATTCCGAAGCGTGCAAAAGCTGGGCTTGCCGAAATTATTCTTGCCTTTCCCGCAAATCCTGAGGGTGACGCGACGGCGGTGCGCGTTCGCGAAGAACTAGAAAAAACTGCAACGGAACGCACGCTCAAAATAACCAAGCTCGGCCGTGGTCTTTCGACCGGTTCCGAACTTGAATATGCCGACGCTGACACACTGAAGAGCGCTTTGGATAATAGAAAATAAAAAATACGAGCCCGCCGCAACGCGCGACGGGCTCATGATCATTTTGCTCGATAGAGCTGTGTATAGGTGGAGCGCAAGCCCGGCAAACCGTGTGCTGTGTACAGGTTTGCCCAACCTAGCAGTTCGTCGCTTGGAAGATCGAAACGCTGCTGCGCTTCGGGCATGGAAATCAATCCTCCCCGAATCGCAACGACGACGACAGCCTTCCGATACGGCGTCCACCGTTTCGTTGACGCAGGCGGGATGTCCGCCGGCGTAATCACCTCCTTTTTCGGGCCCACGAGGTGAAGCGGGTTTACTGACGTGCGCATTTCAAACTCCCTTGGTTGGAGTTTGACGCGCTCCCTACTTTTTTTGTTTTCGAGCAGCCGCGTCATTTATACCACAAAATATACGTTAAGTCCATCGCGTACACCCGTAAGCAAAACGACCCTTTGGGGGCCGTTTTGTTAGAGAGAAATTTTTACTTTCGTGTACGGTTGTCGGTGACCCTTCTTTTTCATGTAGCGTGACTTCTGGCGGTAGCGGAGAACAACTTTCTTTGCATCGCGGCCTTCTTCGAGGATTTCGCCACCCACTTTTGCTCCGGAAACCATCGGGGTACCTACGGCAACCTTGTCGCCATCGGCGGTGAGGAGGACCTGGTCGAAATTGACCTTCGCCCCAACCCCCTTGGTGCCCTTCAGGGTCTCGACGTAAATGACGTCCCCGTCCTTGACGAGGTACTGCTTGGCGCCCGTTTCTATGATCGCGAATTTAGCCATACGTGGCGTCACTATACGACATCGTTCGAAAATGCGCAATTATTCACCCTTAAGCTCCGCAGCTCTCCCTTTAATGACCTCAAACTCCTTCCGCGCAGCTTCTTCCACAAACGCATCAAGGTTCGGGATGAATTTAAGGAAGAAATCTAGGATCTTCTGCGGGTCGCCGCTTTTTGCGATCGCTTCGAAATCGGCACGCTCCGATTCCGGTATCTTTTTGAAAATCTCGACGACAACGCGCGTCAGTATGGCCTCACTCATGAGGTGTAATGTCGCATTCTGCGTATCCGTGTCTTCGCGCTCGATTCCGAGCTTTGCGAGAATGCTCTCCGCCATTTCTTCGCCGAGCAGGTCTTTAAGTGCCATATCGAACGCGCGACGCAAGAAGAGAGACGTACTCGCTCACGGACATCTTTGTCGGAATTATTTGTGCGACGAGGGTGGGGTAGTTTTTCTGTATCATCTTGCTCCATCGCTCGATAAAGACAGGGTCCGTCATCAACCGATCGAAATAGATAGGATCGTTGACTTCCGTCCACGAGATCGTACCTCCTGTTCGATTGAGAAGCGTGTTTTGATAGACTTCGTCGTTTGCTACTTCCTGGAAGGATTGGACGAGCGCCGCCCGCCCTGCTGTGTTCAAGTCTAATTCCGCAGCGATGAGCACATTGTTCAATTTTGAGAGAAGCGTGCTCCATACGCTCTGCCTTCCCGTTAGAATCGTGGGATCTGGCGCAGTTTCGGGGATGATCGTATTAATTATGCGCGGGTTTTGCGGAGAACCCTTCAGGGCAGTTGTTGCGCTCTGGGGCTCTGCTGGTGCTACCGGCGGAGGCACTTTGGGATCAGGTATGTGAGGAGATCGCGAAGGTGTCGACAAACCACTGTTTAAATACGCATCGATCGCCGCACCTGCAACGACGTAAGTTACAAGGCCGACAAATAGCGCGCTCGGTACGCTGATACTCGGCATACGGTTCTTCAGCCACGTGTGCGTTTTTGTCCCGAGCACCGCGCCGGCGACGGATCCGAGGATCGGCGGCAACGATTTTCGCCAATTCTGAACGTCCATGTACATCATCATGACGATAACGACGGGGAGTGCGGATATCGGTGTCCTTTGGACGAGTTGGGACTCCGCGTACGCATTTAGGGCATTATTGGTCGCCCTGAGAGGACGGATTTTCTTGAGTTCACGCGTTGCTGCCTTGAGCCGATCATGCGACGCGAGCACGAGTGATCCAACATTATACGTAAGTTCACCAAATCCCTCGCCGGCCTTCCTTGAAAATTTTTTCGCTTGTTTGACGAGCGCCTCTGCTTTGTTGCGCACACGAGATTCTTGCGTATTCAAATCAGCAGTAAAAAAACGTTGGCGTCGTTCTCTAAATCCAGTCCAATCGCTGTCGGAATCACGAATATGCTCGCGCATGTCTCTCATTGTATCAGTCTAAAATAGAAGGTGCCCCGACGGAGCCGGGACACCCTGTGTTGAATGCGGTTGTGCCGCCGATCAGATCAGTTCGTGAAGTTGTACCAGACCGATGCGGGGCTGAAGAAATCTCCCCAGGTGCGGCTGTCGTTGCACGGGCCCTGCCCGTACATGTCGTACTGGTCGCACCGCCCGCGATTCAGGCCGATCTTCTCCTTAGTCCCGATGCCGGCGTCGTAGTACTGGACCCTGGCCCTGCTGTACGCGTGACTGGCCACTACTGTTGCAGTGTACCCAGCAGCTGCAAGCACGAGCGCAATGCCGACGATTCTTGGGCCTCTCATCGCATCTACTCCATGTGAAGTGTCCGCAGGATGCGGACCGTCTTTACACCCGCGTCATTGCGAGTGCAAACAGGATTCTAACAGTACTTTTCATGAAGGCAAGTTGATTCTCCTTCCTGCATGTGGAGTACTACTCTTCTGTTGTCTGTGGCTTTTCGAACAAACCCACGTCCAACGCCGCCAAACGGGTCTTCGCTTGCTCCTTTAGAGCCTTCGAACTGATTTGAAACCGCGCATCAGTCGAAAAAGCATCAATAGCCTCTTTCACACTGTCCATGAGCGGCTGAGGGTCCGGCGCAGATACCTCCCCCTTTTCGAGCTGAGTCATTTCTTTATTAATACGGTCAAGATCAGATTGATTTAGAACATCGGGGTAATGTGGTAGTAAGTCGTACGCTTCTTGTGCCGCTTGATAGATTAAGTAGCAGCGTCTATAAGCAATGCTGACGTCTTTAAACTGATCAAGGGCGCTTAACTCCGATGCTGCTGCAGAAATGGTATGCCCTATTATTCCTAGCAGCTGGTTGTAGTTAGGATCAGAGCGGTCAGGCTTGGAAGTAGCGTTATGGTGCTCTTTCATTTTCTCAAACGCATACACCATACGAGCTTGATGAATCAAATTACCTATTTCATTCGGGAGTTTTGCTCGCTCCATAGCTCGTAGCGCTGGGGGGCCGCTAAGAAAATATTCATCTTCAGCTTCTGAAAGTGCAATAACCTCCGCAAAAGCAGCTTGTTCTTGAGCTTTTGCCTGCGCTTTTTCCAGATCGTCAGACATATATCAACGATCGTCCCCTCCTTGCGGTTTTTCCAAAAGTTCGACTTCCAGTCCTGTCGATTCACCAGTGATGCGAAGAACATCCTTGTCGATTTTCCCAAGCTCCTTTGCCCCCGCATTGAAATGATTCACCGTGGTCGAGAGCGAGTTCCCTACTTTTTTGTAATAGTCTTCGTATGCCTTCAGGTGGCGTGAAAGATTTTCGACATTCTTTGCGATGTCCTTTGCCGTCTCTTCGATTTTGAATGCCTTGAAGCCGTAGAGGACTGATTGGAGGTACGCGGCAAAGGTTGTCGGAGAGACAATGATGACTTTCTTTTCGTTGTAGGCGTAGTCGATAAGGTTGCGCGTGTTTACTTTCACGGAGCCGACTTCGTTGATGAGAAGGTCGTAGTAAATCGCTTCGGCGGGGATATACATAAAGGCAAACGGGAGCGTGCCGTCTTTGGTGCGGACGTATTTCGCCGTTTCGTCGATGCGCATTTTGAGGTCGTTTTTGAATTGCTTCTCGAGATCGGCACGCTGATCGTCGTCGACCGCCTGGACGAGTCGTTGATAGTTATCGAGGGAAAACTTCGCGTCGATCGGGATAACGCCTTCTTTGGTAACGACCACTGCATCAACCGTTTCCCCTCCCGGAAATTCGTACTGCATTTTGTACGAGCCAGGCGGAAGGATATTGGCAAGAATAAGTTCGAGCGATGCTTCGCCAAGATTTCCTCGTTGCTTTTGATGCTTCAAGACTTTCTCGAGGTTCGCAAGCTGCTCCGCGATCGTCATGAATCGCGTCGTGGCTTCGTTCGTCTTTGTCTGCTCGCGCGCAACTTCGGTAAGTTGCTTTGCAACAAGATCGCGAATGTCGGACGCGAGTCGTTGAGACTCGCCGAACTGCGTTTTCATGCTTTCAAACATCCGGTTCGTTCCTTCGCCGAGCTTGCTCTCCATAGTGCGCGAAAGGTCTTGCAGCTGATTCTGAAGAAGGACCATGCTGTGACTGTCTTGCGGCTGCTGCCGACGCCATAAAAAGAACGCCATAACGCCAAGATTGAGCACCAAAAGCCCGATTATGAGCCATTCCATGGTGCAATAGTACCATGGGTCGATTTTCGACCGAATGTGTCATACAATTTCACTAGTCGGTTCCAAGGTGGAGGATCCCGTGAAAAGACCATCGTTCGCTGAATTCGATCAACTTCTCCGGAAGGCGCAGTATCTTGAGAAAATGCACGAGCTCAAGTCCGAATATGGCGCTCGAGATGAACGTGTTTCGCAAGTGCGTGCGAAACTGATCAAGCTGAAAGAAGAGTCTGCTGAGTATATGGAAGCAGATGTGGCCGTAGAATTTGCTCGCGAGAGCGCGCATCTAAGTGGCAAAGGTAAAAGACACACTGGCCTTACGTACATCGATCTCTACGAAACACACGTAGTTGAACCAAATGGTTCGAGAAAGATTTACGAAATTCATACCGGTAAACTTGGGTATGCAGATACTCTGTTCAGACGCCATATTGAGCTGGTGAATTTAGTGATCAACGGACCTGTTCCAGAGCATTCACCAAGCCCTTCACTCATCAACGACGCTTTACGCGGAAGCGATGGTGAAGTCTGGTGGCGAGATGGTTTGCGCCAAGGAACATGGGACTTCCTCCCGCGCCCTGAGTACGTCGAGATCCTGATGGAATTGTGGCTCGAGTACGAGCAAGAGGTAGTCGCAACGTATGCACAAGCACTAGAAGATCAGCGCGAGGCAATATCCTGGGCACTCTATGACCTGTTTATCGGAATTGAGCCGTTTTCCGGCGCCAATGATCGAACGGCACGTCTATTGCTGCAATCAGTGCGGCGTAGAATTGGCCTTGAGCCCGTGCTCATCCGTCAAATGCATGGCCGTTATCACGAGAAGCGATTTGTGTTCTTCCGCGACACAATATTTGTGCCCCTGATGAGAGACTATCAATTCATCATCTAGCCCTGTCCCCTCCGCGGCCTCGCCACGGAGGGGATTATTCTGTATATTTCTTATATGCTCATAGACCAAATCAAAAGTGACATGAAGGAGGCGATGAAAGCGAAGGACGATCTGCGAGTGCAGACACTTCGCGGCGTTATTGCTGCATGTACAAACGAACTTGTCGCGAAAAATATGAAGCCGACGGACGCGGTGGACGACGCCATGGTGCTGGCCGTTTTGAAACGACTCGGCAAGCAACGAAAAGATTCGGCAGAACAATTTGAAAAAGGCGGCCGCGCGGAACTTGCCGCAAAAGAATTGAAAGAGTTGAAGATTCTCGAAAACTACTTGCCGCAACAAGCTTCGCGCGAAGATATTTTGAAAGTAGCGCAGGCGAAAAAAGAAGAATTGAAAGTGGACGCCGCGGGCAAGGGCAAGCTGATGGGAATTGTGATGAAGGAACTCGGAGGTAATGCCGACGGTGGACTCGTAAAGGAAGTCGTTGAGTCGCTTTTTTGATTTAAAGCAACTTCCGGTGCAGGTGGTGCGAGAGGAGGACCGAAGCTGCTGCTGCAAATGCGGCGGCCACCATTATGATCGCAAAGGCGATAACCGTTGGGTACATAAAGACGATCTTTGCAAAAATGAGACACGTAATGATGCGGCCAAGGGCGAGTCCCATTTCTTTTAGCGCCGTGTATTCATCCACATAATGCCCGTGATCTGCCCATTGATCGTGCGTGTGTGCGTCAACACCACGACTGCGCGGCGATGCGCCCGAATGGTAATACACGTCAGCGACGATAATTTGCACGGGCGTTCCTGCGGCGAGACGGAAAATCCAACTTGAGAAAGCGATTGTGGCGAGCACGTAGGGCGAACGTTCCGCACGGACAAATTGCAGCGCACGTCCGATAATTTTTCGTCCGAGAAACGCGACAAGAAACGTGATTGCCATCACGATGCCAAAAGCAGTGAATGATTGATTCAAAATGAGGAATGCCGCGAGTGGCCAGATGAGAAGAAGCGCGGTGCCCTGTATGCCATCGAGAACTGAAAGCCACAAGACACCGCGATGCGCGCGAGAAAAAAGCGCATTGAGCGTCCCGACATAACTCCATTCAAACCGTTCATAGGTCTCTGGCATTTCCACAAGCGCGATTGCTGCGGCAAGCGCGATTGCTGCGGCGGAAGCGAAGAGAAGCCCCGCTCCCCCGCTTACTTCCGCGATAACGTAGCCGCCGATAAGCGGCACAAGTGCGAGCGACGCTTCGCCATAACCGAATCGACTCCTGTCGGGCGCAGCGGCAGCATAGGGCACGAAATACAGCGCCCGCTGGATGCCATTCAGAATGACAAATCCGGCGATAAGCGAAAATGCCACGTCAGGAAATTTTGCAAAACGCGAAATGAAAAGCTCGGCGAGAAAACCAAACGAGACGAGCGACGCGAGCGAGCCGAGAATAAGTGCGCGCCGCACCCCATGCCGCAGCGCCGCGCCCGCAAGCGGCGTCAGCAGGAACGAGATACCGTGCGAGATTGCAAAAAGAAGCGCGGTGCCGCCAAGCGCGAGCGCGATATCACCCGAGAAAACATGCAACACGCGAAACACGATTACCCACGCGAAAAAGTTTCCTGCGGCAAGGGCGAGACGGAAAAGATAGCGATGAATCGCGAGCACTCGCGGGCCAATCTCGCCCATAGCTACACCCGAGGGCGGTACGCCATTTCAGAACGCGGACGCGGCGTTACTTTTGCTGTTGTGGAAGAAATGCTCCAGGGAAAAGAAAACGTGAGAACGGGAATAATCGCGACCAGCGCATACCCTGCCCAGACGCTCCATTCGGCGTACAGCGTCCATCCTGAAAACGGTACGAGAAAAATTGCATCGAGAATGATTGCGGCTACTGCCCAAGAAATCGAATACGGAAGAACGTCCATGCGCGTGGCGAGATGCAGTGAACGAGCCGCAAACGTTGTCACGAGCGCGAGTGTGCCGATACGAAATACGAGAGAAAGAATACCAAGCGACAGGCCGTAAATAACGAGACCTGACCAAATGAGATACATGATCGCGTACACGACGATTCCCCAACCGACGGCGCGCAAAGCAAACTGCATACACAAATCATACACCCCCGCGGGCTTTCGCCGTGCGGGGGTGTAGATAACTGATTTTACAAAATTACCAGTTGTTGCGTCGGTCGCCGCCGTAGCCGCCACCGCCACCTCCACCACCTCCGCGGAAATCGCGGCGAGGGCGTTCTTCCATTGGTCGCGCTTCGTTGACCGTGAGCGTGCGTCCGCCGAAATCTTTGCCGTTCCACATGTCGATCGCCTTTGCAGCGTCGTCATCGGAAGCAAATTCGACGAAACCGAAGCCCTTCGAGCGGCCGCTCATCTTGTCCATGATGATGATCGCGGACGAGACTGCACCTGCTTGCGAAAAGGCCTCCTTGAGCTCGGTATCCGACGTAGAGTACGGAAGCCCGCCAACATAGAGTTTCTTTGCCATGCTTGCCAAAATTGCTTTGACTAAATATTGATGTAAATCAACCTTCTCCTTACGCCTGTTTCGGCTTTGGCCTGCACAGCTTTGGGGGAAACTTACATTCGCCCGCAGACTAGCATGCCCAGAGGAATGCGCAAGCGGCTGTCCACAAATAAAAAGGGCCGACACTGTGCCGGCCCCTGATTCTATTGCGAGCGAAGTCCCGCCTGAACTAATCTCCGGTGTCGCTGTACAGATTGGCAGCCTGCGCAAGCACGTGCACGCTCCCGAGCTTCAAGGGCTCATGATCCGGTGCCGTGAGAACACCGCATCCGAGTATGACGGAGTAGGAGCGCTTGAGGTAGAACGACTGCACGATTCGGCCGGTGAAGCGATGTCGGGTGTTGTACACAGGCGCCTGATCAACTTCTTGGATGTCGAGCGACGAGCGTTCGATCAAGCCTTGCGCCGTGGTGAGCTCCTCCCACGTCAGCGGAAACAGCACGGCAAAGATGTCCCCTTGTCGCTTCGCTTTTCTGGAGCGAGTTTCCATCACGCGGATAACTTCCGGCTTGAGCGAGTTGTAGAATCCTCGCTCGCGGCCACGAATAAAGGCCGAAAAGGCATCTTCATGGAGACGAACAGAAAAAGGCCTCTGCTCGTCAGTTCCGCCGAACCAAACGCTCTGCTGAGCAGAGTCGCCGCGACGCTCGGGCGGAATACTGCAGCGAAATAGAAACTGATCTCCATCCTTCAGTGGGAAAAATTCCGCTTCCGGGTCCGCTGGCAACCTGATGACCTCGTCTTCAAGAGTCGGCACGACAACGTCTTTCGTAAACACAAGACGAGCTTTGCCGGCTGACGTTGGCGCTTTTGTTCCCATCTCAAAAAGCTTCATCACTGGTCTCCGTTATCACTCTAGAGTGCACTCCCTCGCCATTGAGAGAGCTGTGACGGGTAATATCACAATATGCAGCCCTTGTCGATGACACTATTTCCATGCTATAAATATCGCCGAAGGGCCGTTAGCTCATCTGGTAGAGCACCTCATTTGCAATGAGGGGGTGGCAGGTTCGAGTCCTGTACGGTCCACCAAAGACACAAAAGCCTCCCCTGCGGGAGGTTTTGTGCTTTGGTGGAAGCCGGAGCGATGTCACAGAAGCTTCTGCGACCGCGAGGCCGGGTCGGGAAATTTTTTGAGCGACGGCGAGAAAAATATTCCTGACCTCACAAGCAGTTGTTGAATTCGCGATGAAATTATTTGTGACCCACAAAAAATTGACTAATCTTTCAAAAAGTATATAAAAGCTGAACTGTTCTCAAGAAACGGAGGGTGAAATGGACCAAAGGACCATCGAAGCAGCTCAAGCATGCCTTGTGGCAGCGGTGAAAGTGAGGCCAGGAAAACCAAATCGCTTGGATCTCGTGAACGTCCTCATGTTTGCGGGGCTGGAGCGAAGCGAAGCAGAAGCAGTGGTCTCGGACGCCATTGCCTGCCACATCATTATGCGCACGATCGACCAGGGCTATAGCGCGGGTTATGCCGTGCGCAAGTAGAACCCGTCTCGTACGGTGAATACGCTCGTCTTGAACGCGCAGCTAACTAACCCTAGCTGCGCGACTCTATTTTTTACTGAGCCCAATCACATGCCCCAAAAACCCAAGCATAGACGCACCAACACTTTCTAACATGTGAGGAAAGGCTGCGTGTTCGTGAAGACCGGGATACGCATTTACTTCGAGAAGGTACGGGCCGCGTTTGGTGAGAATGAAATCGGCGCGTGAGTAATCGGAGAGGCACAGCGCTTTGTGCGCGGCGCGCGCCGCATCTTCAAGCGCGCGCTTTTCCATGTCAGAGAAATCGCTCGGTACGAGATATTGTAAATCCCCTTTCGCATGATGATCGAAATGAAGAAACGGCGATTCTTCCGGATACACAACGCGCGCTGGCGGAAGCGCGTACAAATCTTCTCCGCGATAATCGTTGATGACGCCGACCGTCGCCTCTTCGCCAATCACAAATTCTTCGACAAGCGCCGCGCCATACGCTTCAAGCATGTCCGCAAGCGAATGCGGAAGTTCGATGATTGTTTTTACCAACGTGATGCCATGCGATGCGCCGCCAAAGGGTGGCTTCAAAAGATATGGCGGACCGATGTAGGAAAAAATGGTGCGTGCCATCTCGTCGACCGGCATGTCGGATTCGGCTGAAAAGGATACAGCGCGCGGCATGCGGATGCCAGCTTTTTTCAACATGATTCCCGCCTGGATTTTGTTGAGCGAGATTGAGCTGCCGAGCGGATCAGAGCCAACATACGGAACCGCATTTTGTTCAAGAATGCGCTGCACGGTACCGTCTTCTCCGACGCCGCCATGAAGCGCGTTCAAAACAACGTCCACCTGCGCAAGTGCGCGTGATGGTTCGACGGGCATACCTCGCGCGTGCCAGAGGCCAGTTTTATCAATGAAAATATCGCGAGCATCGAAGTGCTCTTCCGGAAGCGTGTTCAGCATCGTCGCCCCAGTCTTGAGCGAAAGATCGTATTCTTGCGACGTGCCTCCACGGAGGACGCCAACAACCATGCGTGACATGCAAAAAGTATAGCATCCAAAAAAAGCCGCTGGCACGCAATGCGCCAGCGGGAAGTGTCTACAAAAAGCCACAAAAGTCAGATGTTGCCGAGCAACAAATCGCGATGACGCGCCGCGAACTCGTACGGGATTCCGTAGAATGGTCGGCGCCATTGCCGCTGCGCAGCATCAGGTTCCCAGCAACATGCTGGCAGATGCTCTGGGATGATCACCTCGAAGCCGGCCTTCTTGTACGCACGGGCCGCGCGCCAAACGTGCGGAACGAATGCAATGACGACCACGCGCTTCCGTTGATATTCTGCGCACTGCACAAACTGCTGGCGCGCGATCGCTCCGGTGTCGAGATATTCCGGCGAATCGATCTGTCGCAAGGTTTTCCCTGCGACCGGAATTCCGAGCTCCAAGAGATGGCACGCAACCTCGCCCTGCGCGTAGATTGGCAATCCTAGTCGTTTGTGCAGTGCAATCGCGGTCTCCGCGAGTACGCGGTTTGTCTTGCTCGTCATGCCACCCGGCAGATCTGAGCATGCCTGGGTGATGATGGCCTGAGCGTTCATGACTGATCCGCTCGCGTCGGGCGCGTTCCAATTGCCGAATGTGCGATGTGCATTCACGATCCAATTCCTGATGTGAACCATTTAGCCCTCCAAGGCTTTCAGTGGCAACTTGCGGAACTCTACTCTTTTTGAAATCAGCCGTCAAAATTACGCTTCGCAAGACGCTTTCGGTGCCAATTAATTGCATATCTGTGCGCTTCGTTGTTGGCAAGCAGAATGTCGCGTTCGTGCTCGGTAATGTTTTTTTGATCGCCCGCAAGACGCGAAGGGCGATGAAATTCGTCTTTCACGACTCCAATAATCGGGATCATAATGCCGGCGTTCGCGAGTACTTTTTTCGCGGCATTCATTTGCGCGGTCGAGCCGTCGACGATGATGAGGCGTGGATATGGCCATTCAGGATGCAAGAAGCGGCGAGAGAGAATTTCAGAGAGTGCGCCAGGGTCGTTGTTCGTAAATCCACGAATTTTGAATTTGCGGTATGCGCTTTTTAACGGCTGACTGTCTTCAACAACAGCCATAACTCCAACGGTTTCAGTTCCTCCAGTATGCGCGACATCATATGCTTCGATGCGTGAGCCTTTCGAATGCACGGCGCCGCCGGTTGCGAAGCGCGATTCGTTTTTGATGAGGGAGATGTCGTTGATATGCGTGAGCGCAGAGATTTGGCGTCGCGCCATCGTCGCGTCTTCGAAACGTTCATTCTTTGCGGCTGCGTTCATTTCTTTTTCGAGTTCTTTTATCAATTTCTTTTTCTTGCCGCTGAAAAGAAGACAGATGTTATGGACGGTTATCGCGTATTCACGCGCATCGGTTTCTCCTGTGCAGACACCGGGACACATGCCAATCTGCCTGCTGAAGCACGGACGACAATTTGCCTTCCCCGCCTTCTTTTGTTCATCACACGGCGTGCACTTTTCGTCGCGATACGGAAAAATGCGGCGCACCAATTTCATCGCGTCGCGAAGCGCGAGTCCGTGCGGAAATGGGCCGAAGAGATGTTTGATGTTCCCGCCCTTCCAGTTCGTAAAAAGATCGCGACCGCGGACGACGAGGATTTTCGGAAACTTTTCTTTTGTGAGGACAAGATAGTTATAGCTCGAATTGTCTTTCGATGCGATGTTGTACGGCGGCTCGAGTTTTTTGATCGTGTTTGCTTCGAGAATCAAAGCTTCAAGAACGGAATCGGTTTGTTCCCAGGTGAGCGTGTCAGCTTCGAGAACCATGCCCGCGATTGCCGTTGAGCGCGCTTCCACCAAATCTTTTGCAAAATAGCTGCGCACGCGGTCGCGCAAGGACGTCGCTTTCCCGACATACAAAACCTTCTTCCCTTTCTGGAAGCGATAAATCCCCGGCTCTTCGGGAAGGTTGAATCGGGCAAGGTCGTCGCGTTGCATTAAAAGACTTTGCCACGACTAGGGCGTCGTGGCAAATTTATCTTTCGTTGGGACTTGTTCAGGTCATGAGGCCAAAGTGGTGCTGCAGGGCTCTCTTCACATACGGCGGCAGTGTTGGTGCATTCTGCCAACGACGATTCGCAATGCCGTATCCGAATGCAATACCCGGGAGCGTGTCGCCATATTCTGCATGGCGCTCATACGCTTTTGTATATGCTTCCAATTCGGTCGTTACACCGTATTCTTTCATGAGTCGTGTGACGTCTGGATGTATCAGGTTCGACGTCTTCTGCTCTTGATACGCAAAGGCTAGCTGTCCCATCGTTGCCTCCCGTGTTTCCTGCCACGAACCATACTCCCATGGTGTTCGTTTGCAATTGCTTGGTGGGGATATATAGTGGCCGCGGTACTAATCCTCGTCAGGAGATGAGAGCCAATGGTTACGATTCCGTTCCCGAAGTGGCTGAAAGCTGCCCTGCTCGCTATCCTCATCGCGGCCCTCACCTTGCTGGTCAGCGAAATGGTTCCGATTGCTCGCACAAACGCGCAGTGGATGCGCGGCATCGCTAATTGGTGGCAGATCGTAACGAGCACGCAATGCGTCGTGTTCGTGGTCATCGGCATCGCTAGCGGCTACATAGCCAGGTGGATCACTGGCTAACCTCGGTCCGGTAGGCGACCTGCAACTTCAAGCGAGTTGCAGGTCGCTCTGTTTTATTTCTTTCTTTTGAGCACTCGCTTCAAATAGCGGCCCGTGTGCGAATTTTTATTGGCAGCGACATTTTCCGGCGTGCCGTGCGCGACGATTTTGCCGCCGCCAATGCCGCCTTCCGGTCCCATGTCGATGATATGATCGGCACATTTAAGGACATCGAGATTGTGTTCGATGACGACGACTGAATTCCCGCGATCGACGAGCCGTTGCAAGATTTCAATCAATTTCGCAACGTCGTCGTAGTGAAGGCCGACGGTGGGCTCATCGAGAAGATAGATCGTTTTATTTTGCAGTGGTCGGTACAATTCTGATGCGATTTTCACACGCTGCGCTTCCCCGCCCGAGAGCGTTGTTGCACTTTGCCCGAGACGAAGATAGCCGAGGCCGACATCGTCGAGTGTTTTCAATCGATCTGAAACCGCTGGGATGTCCTCGAAAAATGCGAGTGCTTCTTCAATCGTCATTTCGAGAATGTCGTGAATACTTTTCTTTTTGTATTTCACTTCGAGTGTCTCTTTCATAAAACGCTTGCTGTTGCAGACATCACACGTGACGTAGACCGTCGGCAAGAAGTGCATTTCCACCGCGACCATCCCATTGCCTTCGCACGCTTCGCAGCGGCCGCCTTTGCGATTGAAAGAAAAACGACTTGGCCCCCAACCGCGTGAGCGCGCCTCTTCGGTCATCGCAAACATGTCACGAATATGCGTCCACGCGCCGGTGTAGGTCGCCGGGTTTGAGCGCGGTGTACGACCAATTGGCGATTGATCGATGAGAATTGAACGCGAAAGATACTCGGTGCCGGTAAATTCGCCGACGTTGTAGATTTTTGCAGTGCGATAGCGGCGATCGAATCGTGCTTGCAAGTTGCGATGCAAAATCTCATAGAGGAAGGTGGATTTTCCTGAGCCCGAAACGCCAGTGACGCAGACCAATTTTCCGAGCGGTACGTCGGCATTTACGTTTTGGAGACTAAATTTATTGGCGCCGCGAATTTTGATCTTTCCTTTATCTTGCGTGCGGCGTTCGGCAGGCAATTCAACTTGTACTTCTTCGCGTAGATACGCGAGCGTGCGCGAACCGCTTTTGTTTGTCTTTGCCGTGAGCAAATCTTCAAGCCAATCCGCAACGACGATGTTGCCGCCGTGCGTTCCTGCGCCGGGGCCAATATCGACGATATAATCCGCCGCGAAAATTGTGTCTTCGTCGTGTTCAACGACAATGACGGTGTTGCCGAGTTCACGCAAATGCTTGAGCGTTGTGATCAGGCGGTCGTTGTCGCGCTGGTGGAGGCCGATTGTCGGTTCATCGAGGACGTAGAGCGCCCCGACAAGACCGGAGCCCAGTTGCGAAGCAAGACGAATACGCTGTGCTTCACCGCCCGAGAGTGTATTTGCTTTACGATCGAGCGTCAGGTATTCGATACCAACATCGAGCATGAATTTAAGGCGATTTTGAATTTCCTTAATCACCGCTTTTGAAATCTCTTTTTCTTTTTCAGAAAGTTTCAACGCGGAGAAAAATTCTGCCGCTTTTTCGATGGACATTGAGGAAATCTGCACGATGTTTACTTTTTTCTCCGCGTTTCCTTCTGCGTAGAGAGCGACGTTCAATGCTTCACTGCGAAGACGCGCACCAGCACAGGTTTCGCATGGCTCGTCGCCCCAAATGTACTTCGTGCCGAGGCCATTGCAGGTCGGGCACGCGCCATACGGCGAGTTGAATGAGAAAAGACGTGGCTCGACTTCGGGAAATGAGAAACCGTCGTAGGCACACATGAATTTTGCGGACATGACGTGGCCTTCGCCATTCGGATCGGTGATTTTTACCAGACCGTCGGCTTCGTGGAGCGCACGCTCGATTGCTTCGGCGGCGCGTTCACGTGTTCCCTTTGGATCATCAGAAAATTCTGAAAGGAAAATATCATCGACAACGATATCAATGTCATGTTTGAAATGCTTTTTGAGTTCGATGCGGGAGCGCAGCGATTTTTCCTCGCCGTCCACAATCGCTTTTTCAAAACCCTTGTTGAGCATGTCGTAAAGCAACTGGTAGTACTCACCTTTGCGACCAACAACTACGGGCGCGGAAATGCGGATTTTTGCTTTGGAAACTCCCGCGGTAAGCTTGACTCCTGATTTCTTGGCTAATTTGCTCGTTTTTTCGACTGCGCGCAAAACAGTCTCGAGAATTTCCTCGTTAGAAAGTTTCTTCACTTCCCTACCGCAAATAGGACAATGTGGGTGGCCGATGCGGCTGTAGAGCACGCGCAAGTAATCGTAAATCTCGGTGATTGTTGCGACGGTCGAACGCGGATTGTTCGAGCGGCTTTTTTGGTCAATAGAAATTGCGGGAGAAAGCCCAGAAATCTCGTCAACATCCGGCTTCTGCATTTGGCGGAGGAATTGACGTGCATACGCAGAAAGTGATTCGACGTATTTTCGTTGGCCTTCCGCGAAAATCGTATCGAATGCCAAAGACGACTTTCCGCTGCCGGAGAGCCCCGTAAACACGATCATTTTATTGCGCGGCAATTCAACGCTCACATTTTTGAGGTTGTGTGTCCGAGCACCTTTCACGATGATTTTTCCTTTATCTTCCATATGCACGCAATTCGACCCCCTCATTGGAGATAGGGGGTAACACGGAGCATTATACCATTTACTCGCACAAAGTTAAGGACCGCCGTAGCGGTCCTTGTTTGTTGTTTCGAACGAGACGCAAATCAGTACTGATGTCGCTTGACCTGCCACCCCCTTGAATTTGCCATGGAGAAGCGCAACGATCGCTGCAGAATCATGAACGTTCCACGCCCATGAAATTCCACCAAACAGTTGCCCTTGTTGTTGGCTTTCCACTCCTTCAATTGCGCAGCCTTCCAGTTCTCGTGTGCGGGCACAATACCGACGAGGCCGTCATAGAGACCCCTTGGCAACTCGTAGATCGACCCCGGCGTGATGGTTGCGTGCATACCAAACGGCGGTTCGAGCATTTCTTCGCTCGGCGAAATCCACTCACTATTCCGCGCTCTGCGCGGACTCTGCATTGGCAAGAATGGTTTGCGCCCGAGGGAATTTCCCCATGATGATCCAAGCATTTGCTGGTTCTCCAGTCGGTTTGAGCTGCACTCGCGCCACTATACGAGAATTAAGCTAAAGTACAACCGCCTCTTCAGTTAAAACAACATCAAATTGCTCTTTCACTTCGTCTTTTACTTTCTGCGCGAGTTCGCGGACTTCTTCGGCTGTAGCTGAGCCAGATGCATTGATGATGTAGTTTGCTTGCTGCGGCGAGACTTGCGCCCCGCCAAGCGTTGCGCCTTTCATGCCCGTCTTTTCGATGAGCCAGCCGGCAGGAACGCGGCCGCCGCGCGAGGTGGTTTGTTTTTCCTGTTCGAACAATGAGATGATTTTCTGCGGCGCGACGGGATTCATAAAGTACGAACCGGCGGCTTTGACGTTTTGAATGTGCCGCTTTTCGCGTTCGCGAATTGTTTCGTCGATAAGCGCCGCTTCTGACTTCCCTAGTTGCACATGCACATCAAGAATGACCCATTCTGGATTCTTCTTGAAGTAGCTCATGCGGTAGTCGAATTGGCATTCTGCGTTTGAAAATTCATGCACGTCTTCGGTCCTCGTGTTGATGGCCCGTACCCACGTCACGAAATCTTTTATTTCCGGGCCGAAAGCGCCGGCGTTGCCGCGCACGGCGCCGCCGATCGTGCCGGGGATGCCGGAAAGCTTCTCCCATCCGCCGAGACCCTGCGCTGAGGCGGCGCGAATAAGATCGAGTAAAACGCAACCGGCCTGCGCTTCAAGGCCGTTATCAGTTACAGAAAATTTCTCTCCTGCAACACGAATGACGAGACCATCGCGTCCCGAGTCAGGAATCAAAAGATTGCTTCCGCCTGCGATAACACAAAACGGCACCCCTTTTTCGCGCGCCCATCCCAAGGCATCCCGCACGCCCGCTTCGTCAGAGACCTCAACAAAATACCGTGCCGGGCCACCGATCTGGAAGGTGGTGTAGGGGGCCAGCGGCACGTTTTCGCGGATTTCCATGCGATGAGGATAGCATTTATCGTGTAAAAAGGGAGCCGGCGCACAGTGATGTACGCCGAACAATCTTACGCACCTGCCTCCTCTACCAGTAACTGTAACGTCGCATAATCGTCGTACCGCAAGAGGCAGATGCCCCTATGAGCTTCGCCGTCCGGCCGTCTAATCTGCATTGCGAACGTCCTGCGATCATCAGCCGCTTGAAAAACGAACTGCCAGCCTTTTTTCAGCGTGATTGCAGTAATCCCGCCGCGTGTCGTTACTTTCGGCTCGACCCCTTGGTTGTTTGCCAATAGTTGTATATAAAGTTCATCGAGGTCTTCAAGTATCGCAGCGCTTGTCAACATCGCTATCATCGTCTCCTCCTACAAAAGCGCCGCGAGGGTTCCGCAGCGAACTACACTCAGTAGATACCCCTTTTCGCGGTACGTCAACTCTTCTCTTGGAGCTTACGAATTTCGTCGCGTAGCAACGCCGCGGTCTCGAAATCGAGATGATCGGCCGCTTGATGCATCTCCTCGCGTTTTTGTTTGATGAGTTTTTCGACATTGCCTCCGGCTGCTGCCATGTCGGTTGCCGCAAGATCCGTGACTGCGCGCTCGCGGGCACGTTGAATGTCGCCGATGATGTCGTGAATCTTCTTGAGAATTGTTTTCGGCGTGATGTTGTGTTTTTTGTTGTATGCGATTTGGCGTTCTCTGCGGCGATTTGTTTCGCCTATTGCTCGATCCATGGAGCCGGTCATATTGTCAGCATAGAGAATGACGCGGCCGAGGACGTTGCGCGCGGCGCGTCCGATCGTTTGGATGAGTGATGTTTCGCTTCGCAGGAATCCTTCTTTGTCCGCGTCGAGAATACCGACAAGTTCGACCTCTGGAAGGTCGAGTCCTTCGCGCAGAAGGTTGACGCCGACAAGGACATCGAAAATTCCTTTGCGGAAATCGGTGAGCGTTTCGATGCGCTCGATCGTTTTCACATCGGAGTGAATGTATTTCGCCTTGATGCCTTTGTCGATAAGAAAGTTGGTGAGATCTTCTGCCATCTTTTTGGTGAGCACGGTCACCATGGAGCGACCGCCGCGTTTCGTCGTATCTTCGGCTTCCGCAATAAAGTCTTTCACTTGCCCAACAAAATCTCCGCGCGCAATGACCGGACGCACCGTGATTTCGGGATCGATAAGCCCCGTCGGGCGAATGATCATTTCGACCGGCTTGCCGCTCTTTTCGAGTTCGTATTTGCCCGGTGTCGCAGATGTATAGAGAGTTTGATCTGTTTCTTTCAGGAATTCGTCGAATTTGAGCGGACGATTGTCGACGGCGCTCGGGAGTCGGAAACCGTGCTCGATCAGTGTAAGTTTGCGCGCTCTATCCCCTGCATACATCGCGCCAATCTGCGGCACCGTAACGTGACTTTCGTCGATGATGGTGAGGAAATCGGGCGTGCCGTTTTTTTTATGCGGGAAATAATTGAGAAGCGTGTACGACGGTTCGCCCGGCTGACGGCGATCGAAATGGCGTGAATAGTTTTCAATGCCGCTACAAAATCCGAATTCACGAATCATCGCGAGGTCTTGGCGCGTTCGGCGCTTCAAGCGCTCAGCCTCAAGAATTTTTCCGCGTTCGTCAAAATCTTTCAACTGCGCTTTCAGTTCGGCTTCAATGTCTTTCAGCGCGGCATCAACGACATCTTTCGGCGTCACATATTGCTTGGCTGGAAACATGAACACTTCGCTCATTTTTTTGTTGATCACGCGTGTGATGTGATCCATTTCTTCGATCTTGGCAACTTTGCCACCCGTGAGATCGATGCGGTACACGACGCGCTCACCGGCGGGCATGACTTCAACCGCAGAGCCGAGCGCGCGAAACGAGCCAGGCGAAAGGTCGCCCGTTGTGCGCTCGAAGTACATCGAGATGAGCTTGCGGGTGAAGGTCGCACGTGTGAGCGGCATCCCCTTTTCGAGTTTGAAAATGTACTTTTCGTATTCGCGCGGATTGCCGAGGCCATAAATGCACGAAACCGACGCAACAATGATGACGTCCTTGCGCGTAAGAAGCGCTTGTGTCGCGGCGTGACGCAGGCGTTCGATGTCTTCGTTGATCATCGCCTCTTTTTCGATGTAGGTGTCGGTGACCGGAACGTAGGCTTCCGGCTGATAGAAGTCATAGTAGGAAACGAAATAATGCACCGCGGCATCAGGAAAGAATTCACGATACTCTGCCGCCAACTGGGCCGCGAGCGTTTTATTGTGCGCGATGACGAGCGTGGCCTTGCCCGTCTTTTCGATCAGATTCGCCATCGTGTAGGTTTTTCCGGAGCCGGTAACGCCGAGGAGCGTCTGGTCGCGCTCGCCAGCTTTGAGGCCTTTTATGAGCGCGTCGATAGCGACAGGTTGATCCCCGGCTGGTTTGTAGTCTGATTTAAGCTTGAAAACTGACATAGCAATCCCCCATACTAGCGAATTCGAATGAAGACTGCTAGGGTATTGGCGGGCTAGCAACACATGAGGGAATCATGCTGCAAGCATTGCTGAGAAAATCGTGCTCGTGCAAACGAGAGCCGTCAATTGGCATGCTCTTGCTGCTTTTGCAGGGAGAAATGAAATATCCCGATCACGATACCAAGGACGACACTAAGAAGTGGCAACAACGAATAGACGCCCTCGAGGGGCGCATTGCATTTCTGAAGACTAAGAAAAAGAAATGAGTGAGTGAGTGATACTTTACGCGTCTGGCGGCTACTACAAGCCGCCTTTTGTTTTGTAGCTTTCGCTACGGCGGAAGTCCTGAAAAGTCGTAGGTGTACCGCATCCCCCCCCCTTGTACTCCTCGGAGGTGAAAGTGGTGTGAAAGGATTATTCGAGAGAAAGAACGCGGACGTTGCGCTTGCCGCGTTTCAAAAGTGCGAGGCCGTTTTTAAAATCGTCTTCTGAAAGCACTGCTTCGGCGGAAATCGTCTCCCCATTCAAGGTGACGGCATTGTTTGCGAGAAATTCGCGTGCTTCGCGTTTTGAACTGGCGAGGCCGGAAGAAACGAGGATGTCGGCGATTGGCGTTGCGAGCTTAACGTCGCTTCCGGGCGCTTCCTTTTTGAGCATTGCAATCGAATCGCTTTCGAGATCGGTTAGCGTTGAATCGCCGAAGAGAAGTTCGGAGATGCGCGCGGCAGATTCCGCCGCTTGTTCGCCATGGACGAGCGTCGTTACGGCATGTGCAAGGGCGCGCTGCGCTTCTCGCGCGCTGGGATTTTTCAAATGCGAAACCATGATCGTCTCAATCTCCTCTTTTGGCATGAGCGTCATCTTTAAAAGATATTCTTCGACTGAATCATCTTCAGCATTCAGCCAAAACTGGTAGAACTGATAGACACTTGTTTTTGTTTCGTCGAGCCATACCGTCGCACCGCCCTCGCTCTTTCCAAATTTCTTTCCGGTAGCCTTGTCGACGAGAAGCGGCCAGGAAAGCGCGAAAGCCTCTCCGCCGGTTGTGCGGCGAATAAGTTAGACGCCGGAGAGAATATTCCCCCACTGGTCCGAACCGCCAACTTGGAGGTCGCATCCGTATTCTTTGTGAAGCTGCAAAAAGTCGTATGCCTGCAACAACATGTAGGAAAATTCGGTGTACGAAATGCTTTGATCGGGTGTTTCGAGCCGTGGGCGGACACTATCGCGCTTCACCATTTCGTTTACCGTAAAGTGCTTACCGATATCGCGCAGAAATTCCATGAGATTGAGTTCGCGAAGCCAATCGGCGTTGTTCACCATTTCAAAATCAACGCCCGCCTCGCCTTGACCGGCGAGTCGAGGCGGGCCACCGAGAAGTTGCGTGAATTGTTTTTTGAGCGCTTTTGAATTTTCATCAACGGTTTCGTCGGAAAGAAGGTTGCGTTCTGCGCTTTTGCCGCCCGGGTCGCCGATCATTCCTGTTCCGCCGCCGACAATGATGATGAGTTTGTGGCCATCATCAACAAATCGGCGCAGCACGAGAATGCCTTGCAGTTGCCCGACGTGCATAGAGTTTGCGGTCGGATCGACGCCAAGATAGAGCGTTCGCTTTTCGCCGTCAGTTATTTCTTCAAGTTTTTCCGACGAGTGCTGATACACGTAGCCGCGTTCGCGCAGAATTTCGGACAGCTTCATAGGCGGAAATATAGCACAAAAAAAGGCCGTGCCACGAGAGGGCACGGCCAAGGTAAGACAGCCGGGGCTACAACGCGAACCTGGAGAGACACGGAGCCACACAGATGCCGCAGAGAACTATACCGGCTATTCTGAAAATTACAAAGAAAAAGGCCGCGCTCGAGGGAACACGGCCTAGTGGGAGTCGCTGTCAGGAAGGAGAGAGAAACCGCCTGACGCCCACATTGCGAAACTATATGCCTATTTACGAAAATCGCCAATCCCCCGCTCTTCTTCGAGTGTGCGCACGCCGTGTTCGTCAATTCCAAAATGATGCGCATACTCATGCCAAATTGTGTCCGCAATTACGTCACGCACGTCGAGCTTGTCTTC
The DNA here is from genome assembly GCA_049306055.1 of Minisyncoccia bacterium. Classification (GTDB taxonomy): domain Bacteria; phylum Patescibacteriota; class Minisyncoccia; order Phycocordibacterales; family UBA2100; genus UBA10103. The sequence continues at coordinate 32,046 of JBAQPT010000124.1, forward strand.
TTCGGCCGCAGCGAGAATTGGTAAGCGATACAGCGTGATAGTGTCAGGCATCACCATTCCTCCTGCCTGCGCAGGCAGGTCGCCGTAATGCGCGCCACGTTCGGAGAGCGGGACGCCTTTATAGAGGCCAAGAAGCGTCTCGTCGTCCGAAAGTCCCTGCAATTGACGATCTTCTTCCGACGGTTCGTCTTCTATGAGGAGCGCGACGTTGCGAATCTTTTCACGTGCCCATTCGGGCAAACGTTCAAAGCCCTCAGCGGCGAGTTTTTCAAATTCACGAACATGCATTGGAAAAACATACCACAACTATCGGAACTCGTCTCAAGAAATCGGACACGGTTCGTTATACGCGTCTTGGTACCGCTTTTTAAACTCTTCGATCGTGTATTTGTGCTCTTGCGTCCCAACAACCTCCACGGCGAAAACGGCAGCGACGCTTCCGAGCTTTGCGCATGTTTCCGGCGGAAGTCCACCGAGGAATCCCTTCGCGTATCCGGCACGGAAGGCATCCCCTGCGCCCGTTGGGTCAAGAACTTTTTCCGACGGCACAGCTTTTACACGAATTTCGTTGTTCGGCGTGATGACACGCGAACCTTCGGCGCCGAGTGTAATGATGAGCGTTTTCGCATGTTGCAAAATATCCCCTTCCTGCCAGCCAGTTTTCTGTGTGATCATCGCAAGTTCGTAATCATTGCCAAAAACAACTTCCGCGCCATTGATGCCGTTTTGCATGTCGCTTTCTGAGAGCGCTGGGATCATTTGCCCCGGATCGAAAAAGAATGGAATCTTGCGCGCGCGATACAATTCTGGAAACGCGTGCATGTCTTCGAGACAGCCGGGCGCGACGATCGCAAGCTTCGCGCCGTCAAACGGCAATTGATCGCCGTACCCTTTCCCACCAGCGCCGGGGTGAAATGCTGCAATCTGATTGTCGCCGCGGTCAGTCATCATGTACGCAAACGACGTATCGAGCGACGGCTCGCGATGAATTGTTGTCGTGTCGATATTGAGCGACTTCAAATATGTTTCGTACCGTTCAAAATCTTTTCCTGCAGTCGCGATAATCGACGGCGATTCGCCAAGCAATGCAAGCGAATATGCAATATTCGTGGAACAACCGCCAAAATGCTCTTTATGATCCGGCACAACGAAACTGACGTTGATGTTGTGGAGCTTCTCCGGCATAAAATGATTCCGAAACAGATCCGGAAAATCCATGATGTGGTCGTACGCCAAAGAGCCGGAAATAAGAATTTTGGACATGCCGGAATCGTAGCATAAAAAGAAACGGCCCACGCAAGTGCGCGGGCCGGGTTGCTGCTGCTGTGTCAGTACGAACGGTAGCGAGGTAAAAGTTGCTCCGCCTTCAGTGCAGAGAGATTACCTGCGATGACTTGCTTCACGAAAGCTTCTTGACGTTGCTTCGGAGCCTTTTGGACAACCATCGCTTGACCATAACCAAGCCGACGAGTCACTGGCAAAGAATCGTTCAAAAATGCGAACGCCTGGCTCGATAGCTTTGAGCGGAAATTTGCTCGGTTATTAACCCAGATATACTCACGCCTCAGTTCCTGCGCAATAAACCCGCGTTCTAAGCTGAACTCATCGATAAGCCGTTCGATGTACTGAATCTCGGCCCAAAGCGTCAGGTTTTTCCCGGTCTTGATTGCAGTGATGATGTCATCGATCTCTCGCTGCCTCTTATCAAGCTTTTCATCCTCAGGCTCGGCTGCGACACCACCATGCTTCTTACAAAGCCCGGTATCTGGGTTAATTGCGACCTGACTTCTTTTGCCGCGATCCTCACGTACGCACTCGACGCATTTGCGCCACGGACTCTTGCAGCGCATCTTTGCGCAGCCGCCGAAGTTAATGGTGGGTCGAGACGACCACGCGCTGCAATTTCCTTCATTAGCCGGTTCTATGACGCAGTCTTTATGCTTCGACTCTGTTTCGGATTTCTCTGTCTTGACGGTCATCGTCTCGCTCCCTGTCGTTAAGACACACAAGCATTCTTGCGGCAGCATAGCAGTGACGAGAGCTTTCCACAATGAATGAGATCTTTGTTTTTTACGAGAAAATTTTGTAGTGTAGCACCGCAGGTCACATATATTTCCTTGCCGACGCTCGGAAATTTCGCGATCACGCATAAATCGCCGGTGCGATTTTGCGCGATCCCGCCTCGCAGCCGAGCTGCTTCGGCCTTGCGACGGGGCCCCACCCCCCGTCTCACCCGTCTCGCGGTTTCGCCGGTTGACGAAACATCGCTCCGACTCCAATATGTCAGAAAAGGCAAAGAAGTTTGCCTTTTCTGTAGCATATTGGCCCTATCGTCTATCGGCTAGGACACATCCTTCTCAAGGATGGAAGGCGGGTTCGATTCCCGCTAGGGTCAAAAACGACACGAAGACATTCCCTGCGGAATGTCTTCGTGGGTTTTTGAAGACGGAGGCATGTTTTGTCAGCAGACAAAACGGCCGAGTCCGGGGCTGGAAAATTTTTGAGCGTCGTCTGCCGACCCCGGACAAAAAATTATTGTGGCTCATGGATTTTATAGCTTTATTTTGAGCCGCAAAATTTTCATTCAAACGGGACAGTTGGAACCGACGCTTATTTTTCGTACATTTGGCTTCTTACATTCTCAAGTTCAAGTAAAAGCTGCGGGTCAGTAATTTTACTAAAACGTGGGACATGATTGCCGTCCTTTTCAATTTCTTCCATAAACATATCCAGCGGGCGCGCTTGGTACGAGGCAGGCGCGAACCAATCCGCGTCATAGAGCGGACGGTAAAGGACGGAATAGCTCTTGTCCTCGGTGTTTCGAGCAAGACCCACTACTTCATACATGTAATTATGCAGCTCGCCACTTGGGTCATGTTTGTAATGCACGTAAAAGCCATTTTCAGGGATGTTCATA
>JBAQPT010000125.1:0-13538 GCA_049306055.1 Minisyncoccia bacterium
GATCAACGGACTCGGCACGACGGTACTTCTCACGACGCACAACAAGGGAATCGTCGATTCGATCGGCCGACGTGTCGTCACGCTTGAACAGGGGAAAGTCGTTCGCGACGAGAAAGAAGGTAAATATCGGTTATAAAATTCATACGTATGTGGATCACTACAAAACGAGTTGCGCGCTATGGTCTCATCGGCTTTATTCGCAACGGCTTCGTCTCGCTCGCAGCGATTACGATCATGACGATTACGCTCTTTGTCGTCGCATCGCTTCTCATTGCCGGCGCAGCGCTCCAATCCACGCTCGGGCAACTCACGACCAAAGTCGACATCAATGTCTATTTCGTAACGACCGCAAGCGAAGAGCAGGTCATGAATATGAAGCGCGAGCTTGAGCCGCTTCCGGAAGTCGCGTCGGTCGTCTACACCTCACGTGAACAGGCGCTTGCCGAATTCCGCGAACGCCATCAGAACGAAGCGTCGACGATGCAGGCGCTTGACCAGCTTTCCGACAATCCGCTCGGCGCCTCGCTCGCGATCCGCGCAAAAGAGACATCGCAATACGAATCGATTGCGGAATTTATCGAAGCAAAACAAGCTTCTCCTGACGGCGCGCTCATTTCAAAAGTAAATTTCTATCAAAACAAGACGGCGATTGATCGCCTCACCTCGATCATCCAAACAGCGCGCACGGTCGGTGTTGCGATCGCAGTCTTTCTCGCGGGTGCCTCTGTGCTCATCGCGTTCAACACGATTCGGCTCGCGATCTACACGGCGCGCGACGAAATCGGCGTCATGAATCTTGTCGGCGCGTCGCGTTGGTATGTTCGCGGCCCGTTCGTCATTTCAGGCGTCCTTTACGGCGTTATCTCAGGCATTGTTGTCCTTCTCGTCCTCTACCCAGCTACCGCATGGCTTGGTCCGCCATCCGAGCGCTTCTTTGGCACCTTCAACCTCTTCGACTATTTCACCGACAATTTCGCCTTTCTTTTCCTCTCGGTCATGGTGATGGGCGTGTGCTTGGGAGCGATTTCAAGTTACTTGGCCGTCCGCCGCTACCTGCACTCGTAAAGGGGAGACTTATGCACACGTCCGGTCAATTTGAACGTGGCGGGAAATACGCTATAGTGGCGTAAATATGCGTGCGCTCTCGAATATCCGAGCCCATCTTCGATGGGTGGATAGTCGCTGCGTAAATCAATAACACTATGGCAAAAAAACGATCTACTAAGAATCATAAATATATTTTCGTTATCGGAGGCGTGATGTCCGGCGTCGGTAAAGGCGTCGCAACTGCATCCATCGGCAAAATCCTCGCAGCGCGAGGACTTTCTATTAATCTCGTTAAAATCGATCCGTATTTGAATGTTGATGCGGGAACAATGAATCCGACGGAGCATGGGGAATGCTTTGTGTTGGATAGTGGTCTTGAGACTGATCAAGACATGGGGAATTACGAACGTTTCCTCAATCGCGATCTCGGATCCGAAGACTATATGACGAGCGGCATGATCTATCAGTCCGTCATTCAAAAAGAACGTAATCTTGAATACGGCGGCCGCTGCGTTGAGGCAGTTCCGCATGTGCGCGATGAAATTATCCAGCGCCTCAAGCGGAGTGCGCAGCTCGCACAATCGGATGTCACCGTTGTTGAAATTGGCGGCACGCTGGGCGACTTTTCAAATGCACTCTTTATTGATGCTGCTCGCGTCATTCACCTCCAGAATCCTGCCGATTGTCTGTTCGTCATGGTTTCGTATCTGCCGATTCCCGGCACGATCGGTGAGATGAAGACCAAGCCAACACAGAATGCCGTACGCCAACTGAATGGCTACGGTGTGCAGCCGGATTTTCTCGTTGCTCGCGCAAAGCTTCCGCTCGATCAGAAACGCAAAGAAAAACTCGCCGTTCAGATCAATGTTCCGGCAGATCACATCATCTCCGCTCCCGATGTTGATTCGATCTATGACGTACCGCTCAATTTCGAGCGTGACAATTTGTCAGACATTCTTCTCAAGGCTCTCGGCAAGCGTGGCAAACAAGATTCCGACATGAACGAGTGGAAGAAATTTGCTGCACATGCGCACAATGGTCGCGCAACAGTGCGGATCGGCATCGTCGGAAAGTATTTCGACACCGGAGACTTCGTGCTCTCCGATGCGTACCTCTCGGTGATCGAAGCCATCAAGTTTTCTGCGTATCACCAAGGTGTAAAGCCGGAAATTGCATGGCTGAACGCAAAAGAGTACGAAAAGAATCCCGCAAAAGTAAAAGAGCTTAAAGAATACGACGGCATCATTGTTCCTGGCGGATTTGGCGAATCCGGTATCGAAGGGAAGATCGCCGCGATTCGCTTTTGTCGTGAAAACAAGATTCCGTATTTTGGTCTCTGCTACGGCATGCAGCTCATGACCGTTGAATATGCGCGTCACGTTGCCGGTATTCCAAAGGCGCACACGACGGAGATCGACAAAAAAACACCCGATCCCGTTATTGACATTCTTCCGGAGCAGAAAGAATTGCTCGCAAAGAAGGATTATGGCGGCTCGATGCGACTCGGCGCGTATCCGTGTGTACTGAAAGATGGCACGATTGCACGTGAGGCATATGGAAAAAAAGAGATCTCAGACCGCCACCGCCATCGCTACGAAGTGAATCCTGAGTACATCGAGCGACTCGAAAAAGCGGGGCTTGTTTTTTCCGGCCAGTCGCCCGACCGCTCACTTATGGAGATCGCCGAACTTCCAAAGTCGGTGCACCCCTTCATGCTCGGCACGCAATTCCATCCAGAACTCCGCGCGCGACCGCTTGCGCCGCATCCGCTCTTTGATGCGTTCATCGAAGCAGCTCTCAAAACCAAGTAGGATTAGAGCGACGTGATGATCGCGCCGACTGACGAAATGGCGACAAGTGCGAGGGAGGCGTAGAGAAATTCCGTGTGATCGCCCCACGAAACGACCACCGCACAGAGCGCGGCGATCGCGCATCCGAAGGAGATGAACCAGAGGACGGAAAAGAAGAGACGCAGGTTCTCGTTCATGCGCACATTGTGCCGCTTTTTGCGTAAATGCGCTAGAGTGATGGGGTGATAGAACTGGTGGCACTTTTTGTAACGGTTTTGGCGGTTATTCTTCCGGCGTTTGCGGAGGCGCCGCTCCATTTTGCGCGCATCGAGCGGGCCGTGATTCATGAGAAACCGCGCGCCGAAATTATTTTTGCCGGCGATATGATGTTTGATCGCACTGTCCGCCGCGCCATGGAAGAGAAAGGTCCGGACCATATTTTTTCCTGTATTAAAGACACGCTTCTTAGCGCCGATCTCGTTGTCGCCAATCTTGAAGGTCCGATTACGCCGTATGAGTCGATGAGCCTCGGAAGCGCAATCGGTTCGCCCGAAAATTTTACGTTTACTTTCCCAACATCGACGGCGTCACTTCTTGCGCGGCACAATATCCGCGTCGTTAACCTCGGCAACAATCACATCAAAAATTTCGGCGACGCTGGCGTGCGCGAAACGAAAGCGTTTCTCAATGCGGCACAGGTCGTGTATTTCGGCGATCCGTCACAAAGCGGAAGTATCGCGCGAGAAGATGTTGGCGATGTGTTATTTTCATTTGTGAGTTGGAGCGACTGGACGGGCGCTTCGCGAGAGGAGACGGTGGCGCATGTGCGCGCTGAGCGCGAAGCCGGGCGCCTGCCAATCGTGTATACGCACTGGGGAGAAGAATATGTCGAGGCGCGTGAGCGTGAGAAAATTCTTGCGCGCGAATTTATCGATGCGGGCGCGGAGATGGTGATCGGCAGTCATCCGCACGTTGTGCAGGAGCGTGAATTTTATCGTGGGAAAACCATCTACTACTCGCTCGGCAATTTTATGTTCGACCAGTATTGGAACGAAGCGGTGCGTACGGGCCTTCTCGTTCGCGTTACTTTTGATGATCGCGGCGTCGCGGGGATCGACGAAATTCCGGTCACGCTCGAGCGCGACCGACGGACGTGTTTGAAAGGGGAATAGTTGAAGCCCGGTATTCTCTCCGGGCTTCGCGCGCGCTCAAACAAGAAGTTCGAGCCAGTCTCGCTTCGCTTTTTTGCGAGGCGACGATGTTTTTCTTCGCCAATGAGTATCCTCCAGTGATTCTCTTTTGACGCCGGGGAAGATGATCATCTGAGCACCGGCAGGTCGAGGGGGATCATCCTCGATATGCAATTCGATCGTTGCACCTGTTGGCTGCCGCTGCTTAAAGGGCAGAAGTTGTGCCATGGTTTTGCTCCGCTTGGTAACCCGTCCCCATACTGCTCTCATTTAGCTGCGCGTCAAGTGCACTCGATATGCACTGTTTTGTGCTAATGGTAGAAAATAATAAGCTTCGGATTGTACAATGTATAAATGTCATCGGGTTGGTGCGAGGGTTATACAAAGGAAACACACCCTTCTATTCGCAAGATTTCAGAGACGATGAAGCGAAGGAAGATTGATAATTTCGCTTCATGGAGAGCTGAGGCCCGGCGAAAGGGATTGATCAAAAGTGAGTATCTTCCGTTTGTAAAAAACGGAGATCTCGCCGAGCTTATCGGGGTTTGTCTCGGTGACGGGCACATCGCTCGTTTTCCACGAACAGAACGGCTTATGATTTTTTCAAACAGTAATAATCAAGGGTTTGTTAGACGGTACACGCGGATAGTAAAAAAGGTATTCAACAAAAATCCTGATGTGTACAAGGTTTCGTACTCGAACTGTACTCGAATTAGTATCTATGAGAAGGAGATAAGTTCACGATTGGGTGTTCCCGCAGGAGCGCGACAACATGTGCACCTACGTACCCCACGATGGATTTTGGAAAATGATGGGTATGTAGTAAGGTATCTACGTGGTTTGTATGAAGCGGAGGGAAGCGCATCGGTGCACCTGCCGACGAGTACTTATAAGTTCTCCTTTGCGAATACAAATCAGTCATTGTTGCGTATTGTGTCACGGCTCATGCGTCGTTTAGGGTTCTTTGTATCGACGGATAAGGTACGCGTACAAATTTCTCGAAAAGAACATGTCGGACGTGCAATACGGCTTCTCGAGTTTAGGAAATATTGAATACTGCCGGATCATCTAATGGTAGGATGCGATCCTCTGGAGATCGTCATCTTGGTTCGAATCCAAGTCCGGCAAATGAGTGGAGCGAAATATTGACGGACTTGGATTCGAACGAGAAAGGGGTCGGGAAAACATCCTGTTTTCCCGCGGAGGAAGGATTGGGAAAACCGTGGGTTTCCCAGAGGTTCGCAGTCCAAGTCCGGCAACCAAGTTGAGCGCAGGAAACCGCGCTCGAGATGCGTCGCTTAGCAAAATTGCAACAGGTGTTATTATTGGTTCATGAAAGTAAAAGTCGCCGAATTGAAGGAAAAGGTAACAAATGGAGTCCATAAGCTTGGATATGTAGGCGGTGACGCGCAGGCAATTATTGATACGTTGTTGTACGCAGAAATGCGTGGCAATAATCAAGGTATTGCCAAGATCGCGACTGGCGGGGTACCGCAAGCTTCCCAAGTCGAGGAATTTAAAGTTGTCAAAGAGAACAAATGCGGCGTGCTTCTATCAGGTGGTCACTCAATGGTAACAACTGCTAAAGCGGCAGATAAAGCAGTAGAGTTGGCTCAACAACACGGAGTCGGTATTGTGTGTGTAAATCATACCCATACATCTTCAGGTTCAATTGGGTACTTTGTGCGTCGTATCTCGAAAGCGGGTTATATAGGTTTTATGTGCGTGGGCAATGGTGATTTTGCCGCAGTAGCTCCAACTGGCTCAGCCGAACGTAAACTTGGTACCAATCCACTTGCATATGCGTTTCCTTACGACGGAGGCGAAGTTGTCTTCGATAACGCAACAGCTGCGATCGCATATTTCGGAGTGGTTCAAGCGATGCTGAAAGGAGAACCGCTTCCCGAAGGCGTGGCGCTCAATGCAAAAGGCGAACCAACTACCGATGCGAAGGAGGTAATTGGCGAAGGAGACGGAGAAACGGTGGGCGGGGCTATCAAAACATTTGCCGATCATAAAGGATTTGGACTATCTCTTTTTGTACAGTTGATGGGTAGCGCATTTTCTCTTGCCGGTATTCCAGGCGCTCACGAAGAGGACGGAGGGGGAACATTTGTACTTGCAATAGATCCTGGTTTATTGGCGGGAAGGGAGGAATACATGAAGCGTAGTCGCGAGTTGGTCGACCATATTAAATCAGCGAAGCCTATTCCTGGTCAGGAAGTGGTACTGCCGGGTGAAAGGGGGGATCGAAGAGCTAAACAAGCTGAAGAAACTGGTGAGCTTGAAATAGCGGATGGTGTATGGCAAGAGCTTTGCAAGTTTAGTGAGAAAACATAACGCGCTCAAGACCCACCATTCGGTCAGTCTAAAATAAGGCCATCTCGTCAAGCAGGGCATAGCCGACCACGATCCGAGCTCGAGACGGCCGTTTATGCTATAATCGCGATGTATGGAACACGGAACATTTCCCATCGTTTTGCAGAAAGAAAAAGAGGGCGGGTATTCGGTGACGAATCTCGCGCTCGAAGGCTGCTATAGCCAGGGCGAGACTGTCGAGGAGGCACTCGCAAATATCAAAGAGGCGACTCTTTTGTGCCTCGAAGACGAGGATGTCTCCGCGAAGGAAAAAGAAGACGTGAGCCTTCATCTGATCACGGTCTAACATGCCGAAGCTTCCGGGCATCACTGGCGCGGAACTTATTAAAATCCTTGAGCGCAAGGGCTATGTGCAAATGCGTACAAAAGGAAGCCATGTCCGCCTCTATCCGCCGGAGTTTTCTCCGAGCTTGAAGAAAGTAACCGTGCCGCTGCATAAGCGGCTAAAGACAGGAACGCTACTGAGTATTTTGAAAGATGCTGGATTGACGACCGAAGATTTAAAATAGTAAAGGCGCTTTGATATTTCAGAATTTGCACGAGGTGGATTTTTGTGGTCGTGTGTTGTAGTATGCGCCGCGGAAGGGTCCGGGAGCCGGACCCCCGTTCCTGCTATGGCAGGATTTCTGAGGAGACAGCAATGCAACTTCGTCATATCGCAGCGATTGCGGCAACGGCAGCAGCGCTCGGTCTCGGCTCAGCCTCCGCCAGCTGGCGGGAGTCTGAACTCAAAGTCCTTCCGGATTTTGGCGAGCGACTTCTCAACACCGGCCTGCGCGGATGCGCGATCGCCGGCGGCGACGGGCTGCAGATGCAGATCACTGAGCGGGACAACGGCAACGGCGGCTACGCCTACGAGATCAATCACATTCCGATCATGGAGGGCAATCCATACACGGCAACGTTCTCGTTTCATCGAGCGGGCAGCGATCGCTTCGTTGCGGCCACTCCGGACACGCACGTGTTCGGCAAGGAGTCTACGCGCGGCAAGCAGGGGATGTTCATCGTCCACGTCGAGAACGGCACCATGCGGTGGTTGGGGTATCTGCCAGACGACGACCAGCGCGAAGGTCGTCATCCAATCACTCGGGTGAATACCATCATGGACGGCATCGCTGCGCAGCAGAAGCGACTCCTCCGGGATGTCGCGAGCGCCAAGCTCACGAACGCGTGGATGGTCTGCGGCTAAGCTTCGGTCAGCAGCTTGATCATTCAACATTCACCCCGCTGCGAGCGATCGCGGCGGGGTATTTGTTTGAGTGGATTTTATTTTGTTTGGAGTTAGGATGCTGTTGGAAGGGTCTCCAATCACGGAGACCCGCCCCAGCCTGTGTGGCAGGAATCATGGAAGGGTAGAAGTCATGAATCGCTTTCTCCCATCAGTAGCGGCGGTTGCGTTCGTCGGCGTGGTTGCGCTGTTGGTTGGCCCGTCTGCGGCGCAGCAAAATGCTCCGCCAGGGTTTTGTACTAATGTAGGAAATTGCGCCGCAACCGTTTGTGACAAATTCAAGAATTGTATTTGTGACAAGTTGAAGGAGTGCCCTGCCTGGAAAGGTATGCAGGAATCACTGCGGACTAGGAACGAGAAAGCGTGCGTGTTGTACTCGCACGATACTGGCCCTCCCGATCAATACGGGGCAAAGTCAATGATTCCAGTACCGCTCACGTGGAGACTCGAAGATTGCCTGGCAATGCTTCGGACAGAACGGTCGCACAACATTGTGTTCGGCCACTCGGGCAGCGTTGGCATCGCGTGCTTCTATGGTGGCCAACCGAAGCGTGCCGTCTTGGGGAGACCGATCCCAACACACGCAGCACCCAGCGATATCAATTCGCCGGACTATAATCCAGACTGTTGATTGTCTTGATCCGGCAAAGTTACGCTATGGCCCCGTCGTGGACTCGTCCGCGGCGGGGCATTTGTTTTTAAATGAACATCGGGTAAAGCTTCGAATTCAAAAAAAGACCGCCCTTTTCAGGACGGCCATGAGCAGTGGTTTCGGCATCTTCCGTGTTATTCCGCCATCATCTCTTCGATCGCTACCAGGTGTGGGTAGAGTTTCCTACCCTTTTCCGTCAGCGAGTAGAATCGGTATGGCTGACCGGGATGATTTTGCATAATCTCTTGCGAAGATTCGACTAATCCTTTTGTTTCGAGTCGGTACAGTGTGGTATAGAGCGTGGCGCGAAGAATCATAGGGTCACGTCGACGAATCTCCGCGGCATTGAGGTTGTCCTCTTTCGCAAGCTGCGCAAGAATGCGAAGAGTTGCACGCATTGCGGGGCTAACCATCATTTCTTTCGTCCTGCTTCGGGGCATGTGCCGACCCTCCGTGGTGCCATCACTTGTCGCACTAAAGCAAAAATGCGGCACATATTCAAGCGGTGGCATTTCTTCCAATTTCCCGTAGTATGCGAAAGGAATTGTAGGAGAAAAAACATGAGCGATGACGAACGCTCTCTTCGTGAGATACGCAGGGCGAGCCTTAAACATTCCCTAGTAATGCAAGAGGAAGAGGAACTCACCGACGAAGCTCTCGATCGGGCGCTTCTCAAAGTCCAAGCGCGACACCCGGAATGGGAACGAAATTACAAGATATTCCGAATGTATCACAATGTAGGGTACCCGCTCTTCCTGCTTGAAGAACAGATCACGACGCGGTTCAAAATTCCGCGACACACACTTGATGGCGCACTTGCGTTCGTCATTGCGTGTTTGCAAAATCCGTTCGTGTGGGAGGATAGAAAATAGAGTAGGCGCGGGAGACCATCCCGCGCCGTTTGTTTGGTGGATTTTCTCGGCTGTATATCCTGAAATTGAAAAAAGAATGGCCGCGACGCTCTGCGTCGAGGCCACCGTTATCGTTTCGAAAGATCTTTGTTGCGCCGATTGTTCAGGTGAGCGCGGATCTCGTCCTCCTCCTCTTTGGAAAACGTACCCGCATGCCACGATGCGATGTTCGTGTACTCGCACGGACCGCGCATTCGGTACTCTACAACGACACTGCCCTGCGCCTTGTTTGCTTCAATCATTTTTTTGACTTGTTCTTGTTCGAGCGCATGCGGTCGAATTTCAAGCACATGCAAGATGCCGATTTCTCGTGTCGAAAGCGAGCAGTCCTCGACATCAAGTACTGCGCCGAGCCGATCGGGGCGATAACTCTCGTCGCCCATACCGTTCAGCCACAAACATGCATACCCGCGACACGCGACGGGACGATTTGGGTAGATGGCGCAACCTTTCCGCGCCCTGCTATGCACGCACCAACCGTAATGATGCTTGCCGACTTCTGGAACCGGAAATGGCTTGCAGCAGCCCGTGCATTCACCGCACGAACGACCGACGTCTCGTTGGAGCTTCATGGAGCACCTATTGGTTGACCGACGTCACTAAAGCAAAAATGCGGCACATATTCAAGCGGTGGCATTTCTTTCAATTTCCCGTAGGATGCAGCGAGTAGAAGAAGGTGAGGTACCTCCAATGAAAATGTCCGAAGGAACTCTTCGCGGAATCTGTATCAGGCCTCCGCGCCCTGAGGGTGCGCGGTGGACGCCAATGCTATCGCTCGACGAGGTTATGGCGATTGAAGGACAGGGACTCCAAGGCGATCGCTATGCGACCGGCGAGGGGAGCTACAACAGAGATAAGCCGGGCAATCGGCAAGTTTCCATCATGCACATGCGGGCGTTCGACGGGCAAAATGCATATGTGCCTGCCGACACAGGCCGGAATCTATTTTTTGGCGGAGATCGGATCGAGTTTGCATGGCTTGCTTCAAAGAATCATGAATTTGATGTCGGCGATGCACGGTTCGGATTTTCCGGGTACTGTGACCCTTGTGATGTGCCAACGAGGTACGCTGGCCGCAGTCATGATCAATCGTTCAGGAAGATGTTCTGGGAGCGCGGCGGCTTTCTGTGCAAGGTCATTCGCACAGGGCGCATTTGGGTCGGATGCAAAATCATCGCACCCGATAAAGGTCGCTGAACTTTCGCATCATGCAATTGAGCCCCGCAACGGCAGTAGCCGAAGCGGGGCAATTCTTTGAGTAGCATTTCTTCCAATTTCCCGTAGGATTCTTGCATGCGACTTCCGGTTGTCGACAAGAATGACGAGATCATCGGCTACAAAAACAGCGACGAGCTTGCCGCTGACGACATTATCCGCGTCTCAGGCGTCTGGATTTTGAATAGCAAAGGCGAAGTTCTTGTCGCGCAGCGTGCCGCGTCAAAAAAATACGATCCCTTGAAATGGGCAGTCTCCGCGGCGGGCACGGTCGACGAAGGGGAGACGTATGCGCAAAACATTGTGAAAGAAGTGCAGGAAGAACTTGCTGTCGCGATCCACGAAAGCGATCTCATCCTTGGCGAGCATCTTTTTGTCGAGACGAATCACCTTTATTTTTATCAGGCATACTTTTTGCGTCGCGATATCGCGATTGAAAATTTCAAACTGGAAGAAGAGGAAGTTGAAAGCGTGCGGTGGATTTCCGTTCCCGAACTCGCAAGGTGGTTCGCCGAAAAGCCCGACGATTTCATTCCATCGTTCTACATTTCAATGAAGCACATCGAAGACTTTTGCGCGACTTCCGCTACAATTCCTACATGACCCACTACCAAGTATTCATCAGCGCAGAAACAAAAGAAGGGGCGACCAAAATACTTGATGCGCTCCTCGAAAAGAAACTCGTCCTCGGCGGGCCCATCCTTGAAGGGCCCGCGAAGTTCTGGTGGAAAGGGAAGATCGTGGAAATGAGCTACGCCAACCTCCTCACCTACACAATCGAGAAGTTGAAAGATGAAGTCACGCGCGTCGCGACCGAAGCGTCCGAAGAAGAAGTGCCAATGATCTCGTTCATTCCGTTTGAAGGTAATCCAGAGCTGCTGAAGCTGATTGACGATACGCTTGGCTAGATCATGATCAAGGCAATTCTTTTCGATGCTGACGGAGTAGTGATCAAGAAACGCGATCGGTTTTTCAGTGAGCGCTTTGCAGAAAAGCAGGAAGTGCCGCTTTCCGACGTGTTGCCATTTTTCAAGAACGAGATGCTTCAGGCGTTTGTGGGCAAGGCAGATATCAAACAGGCTCTCACGACATATTTGCCGAAATGGAAATGGAACGACTCTGTCGATGATTTTCTCGCATACTGGTTCGGCGAAGAGTCGCCGCGTGACGAAGGCGTGATCGCGTACGTTCAAGAGCTTCGCCAGAAGGGAACAAGATGCTACGTCGCGACCGATCGCGAAAAATACTGGGCAGAGTATCTACTTGAAACCTCAGGCCTCAAGAAGGATTTCGACGGCTTCTTCTTTTCGTACGATATCGGTCACGAAAAAGACGCTCCGGAATTTTTCGAAGAAGTTCTCAGCCGCCTCGAACTCAAGCCCGAAGAAGTGCAGTACTGGGATGATGATCAGAAGAATGTGGATGTCGCAAAAGCCCTCGGCATCGACGCACGGTTCTATTCGAATCTCGAGGAATTAAAAGCAGCAAATCTTGCATAAAAATGTCCACGAGCAACAGCTGTCGCTCGTGGACCTTGGTTACGTGCCGTTTTTATCTTTCAATGCGGCATTGTACGCATCGGTGACTTTACTGAATTTTTCTGCGTTTCCTCCCTTATTTTTCGGAAGATCAGGATGCAATCGTTTCGCCTTCTTGCGGTACGCCGCCTTTATGGCTTCAACTGAGGCGTTCTTGCTTACGCCAAGAATCTTCCACCATTCGGCCGATTTTTCTCGAACGCCGCGCGGCGCGCGTTGCCCGCTCTGGCGACGCTCACCCGCTGATTTCTCAAGGCCTTTTAAGAAGGCATCAATAGCGTTGGGGATGGCAGATCGGTACATCTCGAACGCGACATAGGCGAACGCCCATGCGAATACAACGAGGAATGGGTTCGTGCGCACATACAGAAGGGTCGCGAGGAGCGCAATTGGAAGTCGCGGAAAGACGAAGACGAGTATCCATCCTGCGAGAGTAAGCGCGAGCGCGACGGGGTGGCCGATCACCGCGAGGTAGCCCGTGAGCCCGAGCGGTATCGTAAGCCATGCAGTGAAAACGGCCCACAGCGATGTCGTTAGGAAGAGTGTGAGTCGCGGTAGTACGAACAAGAAGAGTGCGAAAAACAGCCCTCCGAAGACGCCGTGGAGTTCCCAGTAGCTCATCTCTAAGCCCTCCAAGTTGAACTAGACTGCGGAGGACTATACCACAAATCCAAAAGATGTCACAAAAATCCACCCTGAGATTGGTTCTCTGTAAGAACGTCTTGCGATTGAAGTGCTGCTTAATGGCAAGTCATGGAAACAAGCTCTTGCCGAAGATTGGCGAAAAACAAAATCGTGGCAGCCGGGGTGGGATTACGTGGTGGAATAAGAATACGGCCATAACAACAATGTCCGGCTTACCCGGACATTGTTGTTATATGTTCGGGAGCGCGCTCCTGATGGGGAGCATTGCGTACCGCCGCGCATTTGCTTCGGCTTTGGGCTGGCGCAGACAGGGTTCCATCGCCTATCCCAGATCCCACCATCACGGGACAAAGGAAAGTGATGAAAGCATAGCATATTATAATTGCAGCATGGAAAAGGATTTTGATGCATGGAATGAACAAAAGAAAAGTATTAATGCACGAGAGGACGTGCTTTTGTACCGAGAACGTGATGTACGTTGGTGTCAGCTCGGCGTGAATGTCGGTTTCGAACAGGATGGTACGGGCACGCGTCGATCGCGACCGGTACTTGTGTTAAAAGCGTTCAGTCGCTCGGTGTGTCTTGTGGTGCCGCTAACAACCGCTCGGAAGAAAAATCCGTACTACGTCTCTCTTGGGAAAGTGGGTGGACAAAATGCTTCAGCGATCATTTCGCAATTACGACTTATTGACACGAAACGGCTCGATCAGAAAATTGGAGGTTTCAAAAAAGAGGTTTTTGAACGCGTCAGAAAGGCCGTCAAAGCGATGCTTTGACGGCCTTTCCATTTCTCCCCCGGATCGGGGGCAAGCCCGAAGGCATTTGTAAAGAAAGTATACCAATCGGTCGGTTAAAATCAAGTGAATTTTTAGGTGGAGTGAACAGGGGGGTGGTGGATTTTTTTCATACTGAGGCGTACGATTCCTCCATGGCCACAAAATAC
>JBAQPT010000126.1:0-1832 GCA_049306055.1 Minisyncoccia bacterium
CTGGTTTGCACAGTGGCTTACGCCACGAGGCACTTTCAAATCAGAGCGCCGGTGGGCGCACATCTTCCAGCAAAAACGCCCGGTCCGGCCGACTTGCTGGCCGGCGTTTTTACAAAATCGCATCCCGACAAGCAAAAACGCCCGTAGTGGGCGTTTTGTGCGGCAAGGCAGATTATGCCTGCGGAGCCTCCGGTTCTGGTGCCGGTGCTGGGTTCGGTTCGTCGCTCATAGTGATGAAGTTGTATTAGGTTGAAAAAAGGCGCATAGCTCGACTCTCGTGCCCCCGTTCACGGCTAGCCACCGTCTCTGCATCATATCAGCGCGGGGGCTTTTGTATACCTGCGCTATAAATGGTCGATCCACCTCGACATGATCTCTTTTACTTCTGTAATATGTTCTGCGGTTTGGAACGTGTGCGGCGCACCATTTATGACATGTATTTCCTTTGGACCTGGTAGGACATCGAAGAGAAGTTGCTGATGTTTGGGTGGAGTTGAATCATCATTCTCGCCAACGATTAGCAGAGCGGGCATGCTGAGCTTCCCTGCCTCCGGCAAAATGTCGTATTTCAAGCGATCAATCATGTGCGACCATTTGAGGCGCTTGATACGGTTTGGATCGGCAATGCTTTTCTCTTCGCGCCAACCAGTTCGCTCCCATTCCTCGGCAATATTTTTATACTTTTCCATTTCCAAGCTTAATTTCCCTGAAACTACAGTGGAGATTGGCGCAAGTGCGGACACTTTTTTAGAATATTTTTCAGCATACATAATTGAGCAAATGCCACCGAGACTGTGCCCGGCGAGCGCGAATGGTTCTTGATACCATTCTTGTTCGGCCGCCCACGCGATCACGTCTTCGAGGTCTTCATAATAGTTCGTCGTTGTCGCGTCAACGTAATCACCTTCACTCTCCCCGTATGTATTCGTCGTATCAAAGCGAACGACAGTAAATCCATTCTCGAAAAATGCTTCCGCGAAAGCGGCAATATGTGGCTGCTCCTTGTTTCCACTGAGTCCATGCATCACAAACGCAAGCCCTTTCTGATTTCCCGCCCGCTCGACAAGCACCGCCACCTTCTGCCCCTTTCTGTTTTGGATGAATAGTTTTTCCATACTTAGGCATTCTTTTCCAATATCAAAATATCGTAGCCTTTTGAAACCTTGTCCTCGGCCGAGACGCCAAGCGTCGCGAGAAATTCGAGCATTTCTTTTTGGATACGTTCTGCGTCTTCTTTCTCGCCGATTTTTTCAAGCTCGATAAACGAGCCAAGATCTTCGACTTCGTCGATGCAGATTTCGTAGCCAGCATGTTCCGTCGTTTGACGTTTTTTGACCGCACGAACCGCTTCTTTCAGCCCCAGCATGTCAAGAATTCCGCGCGCCTCCTCCACCGAATCCACCACAACCTCATGCTCGCGTTTTACCAAACTCGCATCACCTGAAAGCGCCTTCGACTTTTTTGCGGTCATAATCACTTTTTCGTCGTTCTGAATGCGGATACGGAGAAAAACGTCGTTCGCGAGAAATGCGTCCATAGGGCCGACATTTTTCACCCACACCATATCGTCTTGCGTTTTTATGGGCGAAAATTCGCAGCCGAGCGCCCGCAGTTTTTCCAGCACCCCGTCCCGGTCTCGCAACCGCGCCTTGATCTCGATTTCCATGCCGAAAGAATAGCACCTCTCGCAGCTCATGAAAATCTCATCTCGATGCGGTATTGTCAGGGCATGAGTGACCTTGACCCAAACAAACCTTTTGCGAACGAAGAGGCCTACCAGGATTTTCTCAAGCTGTTTACGACCCTTGAATATAAATTGTACGGAAAAATTG
>JBAQPT010000127.1:0-3230 GCA_049306055.1 Minisyncoccia bacterium
TTTGTGCGTTTTTGTAGCGCAAGGAGAGGACTCGAAAGACGGAGGCGGGGTACCCGTCACCAGACGGGTCACCGAGTCGGGGTCGCGAAAAAATTCGCCTGACGAGGCGAATTTTATTCGTGATCGAGCCTTCCGCGTCGGCGAGGAAAATATCTATGGCCACAAATGGATTGAATCAAAACGAGCGCTTGGTCGAGCCCTCCTGCCGTGGCAAGAAATGTCTGTGACCATCTTTCACCTCCCTCATTGAATCCCAACGTTCCCTATAGTAGGGTGCTCAAAGGAACGCATGGAGTATCTCGATGAGCAATGACACATGGATCGGCGTTTTCTTTCTTGCTGCAGCCGGCGCACTACTGTACTTCCTTATCCAAGGGCCCGATTCGGGATTCGATATTCTGCGCTTCGGCATGCAGATCAGTGGGCAGTCGCTCGTGGTGGTGTTCTCCGCTCTCATCATTCTCATCGCTCTTTTGTGCAGCGCCGCATTTTCAGTTCTCACATCTTCGAATACCGAAGAAGATGAATGACCGCTCGCCGATGCGCACACTGCGTCGGCGAGTTGTTTTATTGCTATCATGTTTCCATGCGCCAGTACCTTTCCAAGCTCCCGCGCTCGACCGAAGAACTCCTGCAGTGGCACGAGAAGTTTATCTCGCCGCTCACGCTCATCATTGGCTTTACGATCGACGCACTTATTTTCCGCGAAGTCGATCTTTTTGCGAGCAATCTCATCCTCTTCGCGCATTTGTGTATCGCCGCCATCGGCATCGTACTTTTCCACATGATTCAGTCGGGATATCTGCGCGGCAAACTTTTCTTGACACTCGTCCCGTTTCTCCCGTCGGTCATTCAGTTTTCTTTCGGCGCACTTTTTTCGGGCTTCGTGATTTTGTATAGTCAGAGCGCCGCCTACGCGACGAGCTGGATTTTCGTCGGGTTGCTTGCGATCTTTCTCGTTGGGAACGAGCGTTTTCGTAAGCTCTATACGCAGTTTGCATTCCAGGCGACGATTTATTTCGCGGTTCTCATTTCGTTTATCGTCTTTTTTCTGCCGATCGTTTTTTTGCGCATCGGCACTGAAATCTTTCTCATCAGCGAAGCGGCAGCGATCGGCATCTTTTTTGTTCTGATCAACGCGTTTCGTTTTTATGCGCCGCAGATTGTGCGGCCTGCTCGGTGGACGCTGGTGAAAAGCGTGGGCTCGATTCTGCTCATCATGAATGTGCTGTATTTCACGAATGCGATTCCACCAATTCCGCTCGCGCTGAAAGAGGCATCCGTCGCGCACGCGGTCACGCGCGCGGGCGACGAATATCGCCTCCAAGCAGAACCGCTCTTGTGGTATCAAAAATATCTCAACTACAATACCGTTTTTCACAAAGCGCCGGGCGAACGCATTTTTGTGTACACCGCGATCTTTGCGCCGACAAAACTTTCAACAACCGTGCTGCATGAGTGGGAATTCTACGACCCAGTACTCGAGCGATGGATGGAGCGCAATACGGTTTCGTTTCCAATTCGTGGCGGACGTGATGGGGGATATCGTGGCTACACGATTATGCAAAGCGGGGAAGACGGCGCGTGGCGCGTCAATGTGCGCACGGAAGATGGACGACTCATCGGTCGCGTCGCGTTTACCGTCGTATCCGTAAGTGAAAAAGCGGGGACCGAAGAAGTGGTTCAGTAGGGTTTTCATCCACTTCGGGTGCTTGACGCGGGGTTGGAACGTCGCACAATTACGGTATCGGTCGATTGTTGGTGCCTCTTCGCGCCAATACAGAGGTTTACCAACGTAACCAATAATTGACATTTGTATGGTTCAAACACTTGCATGGGTTTTTGGTGTCGTGCTCACACTCGTTGGCATCTTGGGATTCGTCCCGGGCGTCACGACTGACATGATGCTTCTCGGCATCTTCCATGTGGACATGTTGCACAGCATCGTTCACATCCTCTCGGGCCTCGCGGCGCTTGCTGCTGCGTGGGGAATGTACTCGTCACGCCTCTACTTCCAAGTATTCGGCGTCGTGTACGGCCTTGTCGCGATTCTTGGATTCGTGACCGGTGGCGCGCTTCTCTTCGAAACGAACATGGCGGATAACCTCCTCCACGTCGTGATCGCGGCAGTTGCGCTCTACGCCGGCTTCATGATGAAAGATGCTCCCGTTGTCGCTGCTTCCTCGGCAGGAATGGGTGCGACGATGTAGTTTTCTCGAGAAAATTACGCAGCAAAGCCGGCAGAAATGCCGGCTTTGCTCGTTCAAGAAGGTGATCAAGAGCGCTTCTGAATATACCCACAGTACCTTATGGACACCGGAGATTCTTCGAGAAATAATAAGTAAATGACCTCTCTGACATGTACAGTGTGTAAAGAAGAATTCGAAAGAAAACCAGTCGATATCAGACGGGGAGGAGGGCGATTTTGTTCAAATGCTTGCCATTACGCCTCCATACGGACCGGCAGGTATGTTAAATGTGCTTGGTGTGGTGCGCAGGTTTATCGCAAGGCCCAGCACTTAAGACGATCAAAAAGTAAGAAAAATTTCTGTAACAAATCATGTCAGACTCTTTGGCGCAATCAAGAGTTTAGCGGAAGTCGGCATAATAATTGGAAGAACGGCGAAGGATCCTACAGAAATATAATGAAGCGGGCTGGAATAGAAGTTATATGTGAATTATGCAAATCCGCCGATGAGAGAGTCATTGTAGTCCATCACAAAGACAGGAACCGGAAAAATAATATCTTGACCAATCTTGTATGGCTGTGTCGCAATTGTCATTACATCGTTCATCAATATCCTGTTGGACGGGAACGGGGTCTGATTGTATAGTCATACCGTTGGTGGACGTAGCTCAGTTGGTAGAGCTCCTGGTTGTGGTCCAGGCGGTCGTGGGTTCGAGCCCCATCGTTCACCCCCGTTGTACACACCCCTCCGTGCTCGCTTTTCGTACGGCTCTATACTTTATTGTAAAGGTCGAAAGACAATTTTCTCTATTTTGTATGACAGGAAATAAAACTCTGCACATGATCGCCTTCGTCCTTCTGGTTATCGGTGGCGTTAACTGGGGCCTTGTTGGTCTTGGTGGCTTCATGGGTGCCAACTGGAACGTTGTTGCAATGATCCTCGGATCGTCGCCAACACTTGAGTGGCTTGTGTACGTACTTGTCGGCGCCTCAGCACTCTATATCGGTGCGACGCATAAGAGTGACTGCAAGACGTGCGCAT
>JBAQPT010000128.1:0-7267 GCA_049306055.1 Minisyncoccia bacterium
CATTGAAGCACTATCGTGATCGAGCGGCTGACGAACCTGGTTCGTCAGCCGCCAAATTTTACACAATTTTATATTTCACGCCTCTTCCCTTTCCTTCTCTCCACAATTTCCCGCGCAACACGAGCGCACTCAGGTATCGCACGGCCGTCGCATTCGAACAGCGCAGCAACTTTTGCACCATGTCGTTTGTGATGAATTCTTTTCCTCGCGCGTGTTCAAGAATTTTTGCGAACGCTTCCTCTCGTCGCTCTTTGCGCGCAGCTAGTCCGATGCGTGGCTCTATGGAGGGTTGAGTATTAGAACGCGGTTGTGGCTCTGGAATTTTTTCAGATGCAATCTGTGTAGATGGTTCGGTAGGCACGTCGGGAGATTCAGTGACTGGTGTCGGGGCAACTTCTTCCACCAGTATCGGCTCGGGAGTCGCATCAGGGGTTGCAAGCGTCTCCGAAACTGGCTGAGACTCCGGCAGTACCGGCTCTACAAGCGGCTCAGGTGGTGGCTCAGGTGTTTCGGCAATTGGCTCTGGCGGCGCAGCCGGAGGGGCCGCTTCAGGTGTAGATTCTGCTGGAGGCGCCGCATCGTCCGTCATAGGCATGAGCATATCAGAAAAACGACCTGTTTCCGGGAGCGAATCGTCTCTTTTCGCCCGAAATGAGACGATTCCCCTCCCTTGCCCCCAAAGCCCTTTTCGGGCAGGATTGGTGGAGACCATTGGTCAAACGGCCATGGCGGAAACGGAGGACGTAAACGATGAGTAGCCCTGAACAACGCATGTCGGCGCGTGTGCGTCGTCACCCGCAAGCGACGCCATTCTGGCTTCGCGTTTTGCAATATGTCGCGTACAAGCGTGCCTCGAGGACAGCAGCACTATTGGACATTCACAAGCCGGGATGGGCTGCATTAATCGACCCAGGCACCCTCAACATCCTCACGTCCGATCGCTGCGCTCTGGCGCAGGTGTACGGTCAGTTTGGGGTTGGCAAGAAGCATCTCGGAGCCTCGTGGTCGTTCAGTGAGCAAATCCACTTCGGCGTTTTGGCCGGCCGCCTCAGCTCGAACTCGTTTCTCGTGGATGTATGGACGCGGCTCGCGAACGAACGTCTGTAGCCAACAGCGTATTTTTTGAGTAACGGCGGCCGAGCCTTCGGCCGCCGCTTGTTTTTGATACCCTTTTCATGCAGGATTGAAGAAGACCACTCGCCCAGAAGGCGTTTGGCGAAACGTGGAAGCGAAGGAGTGAACGGATGAGTCGCCTAAAGGAATTGAAGAATCCGAAGAAGGCACGTCGGGTGGAGTTGGCTCCACTTGTCGAACTGCAGATTGTCGACACCGCCCTAGCGAGGATGCGGAAGCCCGCGTGGGTTCAAGGCACCTACGGTCAGCTGGCTGGCGGCGAGCGATGCGACGCGTTCGATGCGAAGGCCGTCAAATTTTGCGGCTATGGCTTTCTGCAGCGGGCCGCATTCGATCTGAATGGCGGCAACAGGAGTGAAGCGGAGAAGATGGCAAACGCTGCAGCCAAGAGACTGACCAGAGCGAAGGATGGCCGAGCTGCCGTGATCAACACGAACGACACCAAAGGCTACAAAGCGGTCATGAAGCTGTTCCAAGAGGGTCGCAAGCGGATGATGGCTGAGGCGTAGTAGCTACGCAGCTCGATCTTTTATCTGACAACAACACAATCAGCGGCGGCCATCAATCGGCCGCCGCTAATCTTTTTTATTCAACCGGCTTGTACTCCTCTAATGTTTGCTGCGCC
This sequence comes from Minisyncoccia bacterium, assembly GCA_049306055.1. Classification (GTDB taxonomy): domain Bacteria; phylum Patescibacteriota; class Minisyncoccia; order Phycocordibacterales; family UBA2100; genus UBA10103. Next base: position 1,760 of record JBAQPT010000128.1, read on the forward strand.
CACGCAGCCAAAGCTTCAGGGCTCTCCTTTACGGTAATCAACCCCGAGAAACCACGCTGTATAGCTTCCATATGCATTGCCAACGATCGGCGCAATTTTACGGCGTCAGCACTGAGCCGCGTAGGATCCGTCGGCTCGATATACATACCAAATTTCTGGCCATTGAATGCAGCAAGCAGCGCGAGCCAAAATGTTTGCCCGATTGCACCAAGGCTGTCGGTATCGTTGGTGATCACGTGAAGCGCGACCGCACTCTTATCGCGCTCGCGCTGTTCTTCCGCCATTTCCATACGGCCATATAGTCCGGCCTCTCGATGCGAATCGACGACCGTCACTCCTTTCAACTCCTTAAAAATTGCAGCTTTCACCGCGGACGCATTGCGCGGAATCGAGCTTCCGGAAAAATATACGCGCTTTTGAAGTGGCGTTGCCTCGGGTAGTCGCACCTGTGATCGCACGCGTATCTCAGAACCCTGGCTTTTCCGCGCTTCTTGCGAAACATCGCGAAGCCATTTTTCCATTACCATGCGCGAGTCGGCATCACCGCCGTTCTTTACAGCTCGTGCGTTAAGGGTTTCCGGCGATACGAAAGAACGCGCGCGAGTGAGCGCGATTTCGATAAGCTTGCGCGCGCGGATGGCACGCACATCATCGGTGTGCTCGCTTGCGAGTGGCCGCACCATCATAAGCGTACGCGCTCCTCCAAAGACCGCTTGAATCGCCGCAAGCGCGCTTTCTAAATTCGATATCGTCCCGGTCGAAGCATCCTCGATATTCATGAGATGCCACGCATGGTGCGCCAAGGCCGCAACTTCGTTTTTTGTGTTTTCTATTGTATACGGAACGCCCTCCGGCAGTTTCGGATCAAAAATGGCGCCCGGCGGCATGCCAAATGTTTCCGCCGATTGTTTGACGCCGGTCTGCCAATCTCCCGCCGTCGTCCCCCAGAGATTAAGTTTTGGCTGATAGATATGTTCACGCTTCTGTAATTCAACAAGCGTATCAAAGTTCGGCTTTACGAAAACGGGCGGCGCCTCGACGCCATTTTGCATGTGGTCGGCAGTAGACATACCAAATATGATAGCAGAAAACAAACGTGTTTAGCACCTCAAAACTACCAGAAAAAACTGAAAACTTTTTTGAAGAAACTTGGGACGGATGTGGTGAAGAATGCGCCAATATCAGCCGTGACGTTTGTTGCAAGTTGTGCTTGTGCCGGATTGGTGGTCGCAACCGCTTCCATGATTTTCCCGTCAATATTCACTTCGCTTGATGTTTCTTTATCAGTCGCCCTCGCGTTCGCTTTCACATTGGCACCTGCGCCAGGTTCGATTTTCTTCGAATATTCGTTTGTTTCCGTAACGCCATTTTTCGTCGTCTCCGTTTTTACTTTCACTTCCCCGCCACTGCCATTTGCGTTGATGTACGTCTCCGTGTGCGACGACGCACTGACGTCGCCCGTTGTCACGCTCTCGCCACTCGATGCGCGCTGGCCTCCGGTTGAAGCAGACGAATGCGATTCGACTACAGTGCCATATCCTTCGCGCGCAGCTTCGATCATTTCTTCGACGGACATTGCATACATTGAAGAAGGGAGTGCGAGCATCATAAGCACGCTCACGGCGCCGAGGCTGATGCCTCGTGAGAACCTTGCGCAGCAAATTGTGGAGCGTGATGACATACGGTAAAAGATGTTAGGTTCGAGTTACTACTCACTCCGTGTTCGAGGAAAGACTTCCCCGCGGCCTTCCGCCTTACCTACAACTCCATCGCCTCCACGAGCGGCGCAAACATCAGCCACGCCGACATGTGCTTCAACTGCTGTTGAATGAGCGCGGAGGTCGATGCTGGGCGATCTTTCGATGCATCCGTCTTGAAGAACGGACCGACAGCCGACGGGAAGTTGAGAAGATTCTTCGGCAAGCCCGTGTTGCCCTTCTTGGTCGTTGCGTCCTGCTTTTGCTTGCTCGACTTCTTGAAGTTTTCGATTTCTGCTTGCTGCGACGCCGAGAGCGAGAAGTCCATTTCCTCACACGCAATCTGGTTCACTTTTTTCTGCGTCGTGTAGTAGACGTTGCCGGTCGGCGCTGAGATTCCCCACGGGGTGAGAATGTCGCTTGAGTACTTCTTCTGGAAGCGCTTCACGGCTGCTTGCGTCGACGCGTTGTACACGCCGCTTTCCGAAAGCTCTTCACCTTCGTAGGCATTGAGGAATCCTTGGAGCGCAACAACCTGCGCTGGCGTGTTTGCGCGGAACGGTCGGATGTATTCGGTAAGAACCGGCTTGCAGGCTTTCGCATCCAAGACTTCGCCCGGCGCAAGCACTTCCACGACATCGCTTGCGATGATCTTGCCGAGCGAGCTGCCACTGGAGCGCTTGCCGGTGAGGACTGCTTCGTTCGTGTAGTAACCCGCCGTAACATTGCCCTTGAATTCGATCGTGTACGTGATCTTCACTTCTTCGTCCATTTTCACGTCGCCGAGCTTCCACATCTGCTTGCCGATCACTTTGCCATCCGGTCCTTTCATCGTGTCGACAACGACGACATCTGTTGCGTCACCGCCGTAGTTATTGACGACGAGCGTGAAGTCGACGGACGCTGGCGATTGCGCTTGTTCCACCGCTGCGGTTTTCGAGAGCACGATCTTCGGCTCTGCATGACCCCACTGGCTCGACGAGCCACCGCCACCGATCACGTGCTGTTCGATAAGCCCGCCAAGAACGTCGTCTTCACCTGGCTTCACACCGAAGACGAGATCGCCGTCCCAGTCGCCAGAGACCGCAAAGTTCGCAAAGATCCAGTCCTGGCCGACGAGCGTCACGTTCACGAGGTTGAGAATTTGCGCGAAGGCACTTGCATCGCCGGTCTTAATTTTCGCCATGAGACCTTCGGCTTCGTTGTTGCCGGTTACCGCGGTCGCGACGGCTGTGTTGAAGATGCGTGCGTAGTTTTCAACATCGAGCTCGAGACCGGTCACCGGATCACGGTTTGTACCGCCCGCGCCACAGATCACTTCACCAAACGGTGCCGATTCGTGCGAGAACATGCTTGGAAGCTGGACGACGTCGCCGTTCCAGGCACCGCCAACAGAAACGATGAAGCAGATCGGCGCGCCGAGTTGGTTCACGAAGTTGATGTCGGACGAATGCGCGTTCGCGTCGCCCGATTCGATTTCAGCGCCTTCCGGACCGACTGCCGTGTTGTCGCCGGAGAGCGCGGTCGAAGTTGCGTTGTCGACGATTTCCGCGTGCGCATCGACATCGATGTCGCTTGCCGCGCCGATGTGCGCACCTGTCGAGAGCGTTTCGAAGAATTCAGCGCCAGGAAGAAGGATGTCGCCGGAGAGATCGCCCTGATTTGCCATAAAGAGGAGGAGGTAGCGCGAGTCCACCATCGTGAGGTTACCAACGTTCACGATTCCTGACATCGCGTCGGCGTCACCAGTTCCAATTTCGCAGAGGCCGTCGTCGCTTTCGCAACCGTTGTCGCCGGAGACGCCGCGCGAGATCGCAACGTTTTCCACTTCGGCAACGTTTTCGTTGTACACCTCGAGCGTGACACCATCGATGCCTTCACAATTCACGAGCGAACAGACGCCGTCGTGACCAAATTCTTGGAACGCGTTTACGAACGCTTGGGTGAAGTCGAGCTGGTCGCCGACCGGGTTCTTATAGAAATGAATGGAGCCAGTCGAATTGACGACCGCGACATTGAAGAGTGAGAAGATCCACGCAAATGCATTTGCGGCACCCGTCAGAATATAGCCACCGTCTGCATCCGCGATTTCGTTTTCACCTGTTTCTGCGGTCGAAGTTGCCGTTGTTGTCGCACCGAGCACGTTTTCAAAATCAACTTCGGTTTCTTCGTCTTCAATCGTGCCTGGTGGTGCGGTTACGTCGCTTGTGTTTGATGAACCGCCGCCTGTTGAGCCAGAGTTTGCATCACCGGTTGTGATTGTTGAAGGCGTGCCGTCAGACTGCGAGCTGCCAGTCGTTCCGCCGTCGCCTCCTGTGCCGCCCGTTCCTCCGTCACCGCCCGTTGCGTCCGCTCCCGCGTCGCCACCGTTTTCTGCGTTTGCGTCGGCATCGGCGTCGCCTCCTTCTGCACCATTGCCAGCGTCGCCGCCGTCGGCGTTTGCACCGTTTGCATCGCCACCACCGCCGCCGCTACCGCCCGTGCCGCCCGCTGCGTCTGCGTCAGCATCCGATCCATCATCAGTTGTTGAATCTGCATTGGCGTCGCCACCTGTTGCGCCCGTGCCGCCGTCACCAGCGTCACCATTCGCCTGGCTCTCGCCGCCAGTACCACCCGTACCGCCATCGCCGCCCGTAGCGTCTGCAGTGCCGCCATTTGCGTCAGCATCGGCGTCGCCACCGGTCGAACCGCCACCTCCTGTGCCACCGGTACCTTCCGTACCACCGCCAGTCGAATCCCCGCCCGTACCACCAGTACCTCCTGTGCCGCCCGTTGCATCACTGTCGCCGGTTGATGTGCTGTCAGCGCCTCCACCCTCGCCGCCAGTCCCACCGCCGCCGCCCGTGTCACCTGCTCCACCACCTCCAGCGTCTCCTCCGCCTCCACCAACAGCAGATGCGTCACCTTCCCCTTCCGCATGCACAACATAGATCGGCATTGCGTACGCCGAAACAAGTACAAACACGGTGATAAGGCTCGCGAGCTTCATTAAAAACGGATTTGCGATTTTCATAGGATTTTGCTTTTTTAATAATTTCCTTCCTATGGAGACCCAAGCCGGGCGGCTTCGATTTCCATGAGAAGGAGGGAAAAGTTGCCCTCTCCCTTCCTTCTACATTTCGACTGATTAACGAATCACACGAACGAGGTTCGTGTTGACCACGTTGATCGAGCCAGAGTTCGTGCGAGCATCGCCCGTTACGATGAGGCCACCTTCGTCGCCTGCACCGCCGTTGCCGCCGCTACCACCCTTGCCGCCGTCGCCGCCGTCAGCGTCCGCTTCAGCGTCGCCACCGTCGTCATCGTTGTGACCTGCGTCAGCATCTGCATCTGCATCTGCTTCTTCGCCGTCGCCACCCGAGCCGCCGCGTGCGCCTTCGCCACCTTCAGAACCCTCTGCAGAGTTCCAGCCGGTCTTTGCGTAAGCTTCCGTGTTGCTTTCGACTGCTGCTTCGTTTTCGAGACGAACCTTGACCTCGTTGTCGAGATCAACATCCACATCGTCGAAATCTTCTGCATCGTCGAGATCAACGTCACAACCACAGCCTTCGACTTCGATGTCGTTAGAGTTAACGACATTCATCGAGCCTGCGTTTGCTGTTGCATCGCCAGTCTGAACAGTTCCACCAACGCCGCCGGCACCGCCGTCGCCGCCTGAACCGCCTCGACCGCCGTTGCCGCCGCCTGCTGCTGCGTCAGCTTCTGAGCCTTCGCCGTCAGCATCTGCGTCTGCATCTGCTTCTTCACCATCACCGCCCGAGCCGCCCTTGCCAGCGTCGCCGCCTTCAGAACCGCCCGCCCAGTTGCCGCC
>JBAQPT010000129.1:0-17002 GCA_049306055.1 Minisyncoccia bacterium
CTCATCATCCTTACTGATGACGGCCGCATCACGGACAAACTCTTGAATCCTGATTACTCGCACGAAAAAGAATACACCGTTTCGACGACGACCGAATTGCCGCCAAATTTTAAAGTAAAAATGGAAACCGGCGTAAATATCGAGGGCTACATGACGAAGCCTGCGATAGTGAAAGTGCTTTCGCCAAAGAAATTCACGATCACGCTCACCGAAGGCAAGAAGCATCAGATTCGCCGCATGGTCGCATTCTTCGGACTTGCAACCTCGTCGCTTGAGCGAACGCGCATCATGAACATCCGCCTCTCTGGTTTGAAGGAAGGCGAGCATCGTCCGATTCTTGGGCAAGAATTGGCTACGTTTTTGAAGTCCCTCGGCTTCTAAACTTACGCGCTCACGTACTGCACGACATTCCCTTCGGTGGATAACGTCGGCCGCGCGCGTCTCAGCGCGTTTGAAAGTAGGAATTCCCGACCGAGCTCATAGCCGCGACGATAGAGCATCTTGTGATGCGCTGGGTTCGTACTCATCTGGAATCCGTTTAGATCGTTGCCAATGAAGTGCAGAAAAGGATGGTCCTTCTGGAGCTTCTCGATGTCTACCGTCGCAAAATCGGAATTTGCCGTCTTATACGCCTCGCGCAGTCCGAAGAACGGCAACATGACGATCGCGATTGATGTTTTGTTGAGGAAGTTCATAATCGCGCCCTGCTTCCATTTCGGGTTATTAAGCACGCACACTATTTCCTTGTCGGGATGACGCTTGATGAGGCTGACAATGCGCTCTTTGTCGTCGATGGTACCGCCGTCCACATACAAATTGCCGTGGATAAGTTCAGAATGCGGATATGCTGGATGTCCGCCACCTGTCGCTCGGAGCATAGGGATGATATCGTCAGCGGACGCGACTTCCAAATACTCGTGCGCACTTTTTTGCAGATTGTAGACGATCATATAGAGCCGCGAACCGCTTGCCTTGATCGCGTCGAAGTCGATGACGCGACGCGTGCTCAGAACCGACTCGATGTAGTCGATATCAAAGACCGGCTCAAGTGTGAATTTTGTACGGAAAAATCTGTTGGAGAATCCTTTCAGCACGTACATTGGTAGGCGCCGCCACTTAATATATTTATCTCCGTTCAAATCGTCCCAATAGAGAGCGGCGCCCTCTTCGATCTGACCGGAAAGAAAATTAAGTGCCGTAAGACCGCCGGCCGAGTTGCCGTAGACACTATCCACACAGCGTTTCAAGCCCGCCTCCTCAAAAGCCTTGGAAAAGCCTGCGCTGAAAACTCCCGCCATCGCCCCCGCGCTGAAATACAGGACGAGTGGTCGCTCGGTATTTTCCTGCGCATCAGCGGGTACCTCAGTTGATTTCAGTTCCATAGTCGCGGTAGTGTTGCTCGTAACGGCGGCGCAAAGCGGCTTCGTCACCATATTTGGCGAACGTTTTCTCGTATTCGGATGGGATGAACCCACGATCTTCAAGATGCGCGATTGCACAAAAATAATTCTGCGTCCTTCCTGCGACGACGGACGCATAGTGCAGCCAGCCGTTTACGTAGCCGCAATACATGCAGCCGATTTTCTCGTACCACGTAAGATACGGCAATTTTTCTCGATCCCAAATGCGAATATATTGACTGCGCTTCACTTTCTGGATGCCAAAAATCGGGAATGCGATTTGATGGTATATCTCAAGAAAAACGTCTGAAAGCACGACGGGTACGATCATAAGCCACACGAGCGGTGCGCCGACCGACCAACGAATAATCCCCGGATATTTCGATTTACCAGGACTGGTCATAGCCATGCCGCCAGTATATCAGCCCGTTGCGTGTCTACTTTTTACGATCAGCACGGATTAGGGTGAGTTTTTGCGCCCTCGTCCAACTCTTTATCTCCGCTTCCCGCTTTGATGCAGTTGAGCGGTTTTTCTTTCTTTCGGAATACACGATTTTCCCCGCCTTTTTTCCGCGCGTATATTTCGCCCCCTTCCCACTCGCGTGCTCGGCAAGCCGTCGCACCAAATCGGTCGTGATGCCGGTGTAGAGACTGCCGTCTTTGCACTTCAAGATGTAGACGAAATACATTTATGTGTGTGACTTCTCCCACTCTTGAATGACGCCTAGCCCCTCATTTTCCAATGCTTCAATATGATGCATTTGCAATGGCTCGTTGAAACGCGATGTAATCGCGGACGTATCTTCGTGCGTTTCGTAATAATCCCCGGACACACGCTGCTTGGGTACCGCATAATATATCTCTCGGATACCTGACCAGTACGCGACACCCTGGCACATCAAACATGGCTCCAAACCCACGTACAGAATCGCCCCCTTCAGGACGCCATGTTTCTCAAATGCCTGCGATACCGCTTTTGAGTCAGCGTGGAAGAGGCCCGGGTAAGGCGAGCTGACAGCGCTAGAGATTTCTTGTCCGTCGAGCGCGACGACTCCACCAGCAGGAAAATTGCCTGCGTGAAAAGATTCCCGTGACTTCTCGATTGCCTTGCGAAGAAAATCAGAATGCGCCTCCAACATAGAGACAGTATAAGCTACTTCCCCAAATCCAGGGTCTCATCGATCCGAATTTTTTCGATGAATTCGGGGACGTGCGAGACGAGGATCATCGTGCCTTTGTAGCTATCGAGAGCTTTCGCGATGATCGGAATGTGGCGGAAGTTGATGTGGTTGGTTGGTTCGTCGAGGATTAGGAGGCCGGGCTTTTCGATGACGAGACGTGCGAATGAAAGGAGGCCCTTCTGCCCTTCCGAGAGCGCGCCAACTTTGGTTTTCATGATGTCGGCGGTAAGCAGAAATCCTGCCGCAATCGGACGCATCTTTTCTTCGTCGCGCGATTTCATAGTCGACATCAGCGATTCGAAAACCGTCTGTTCGAAATCGAGCGTCGAGAAATCTTGGCGATAGTAGCCGATGCGGACTTCCGGCGGGACGGTGACCCCTTCTGCCGTGCGATCAACAATCGACTGCAACAACGTCGATTTTCCAATGCCGTTCGGACCTTTGAGAAGAAGATGCTGATTTTTCTTGAGTCGAAGCGCGATTTTCTGTTTCTTCGGTTTGTGATTCTTGATGACATTGAATGATGTGATATTGATGACTTCAATCGGCAGCTCCTCTTGCGCTGGAATCGTAAATTCGCGAATGGTGCGATCCTCTTTACGTACGTCCACCTTTTCTTCTTCCATCTCCTCCGCCTTCGTGCGCATCTTCTTCGCAACGAGACGCATCTTGCCGCCCTTTTGCGCAAAGAAGTTTGCCTTGTCTTTGTTGGCTTGAATTTCCTTTGCGAGTTGCGCGTTCTTGCGATTTTCCGCTTCAATACGCGCCGCGATGTCGCGAAGGACAGAATGATAATTGCCCGGATACTGTTCGACTTTTCGCGTATTCAAATCGAGATACAAGACGCCTTGCGTGAACGCATTCAAGAATTCTGCATCGTGCGAAATGACGATAACCGTCTTGCCGTATTCAACGAGAAACTTTGTGAGATGTTCGATGCCTGCCGCATCGAGATTGTTGGTTGGTTCGTCAAGAAGTAGAAGGTCCGGGTCTTGGATGAGTGCCGAGGCGAGGAGTAAGCGCGCTTGCTGACCGCCTGAAAATGAACGGACGATGCGATCATGTGGTGCCGTTAAATGGACAATTTCCAAAACCTCGTCGATGCGCGGGTCGATGTCGTAGATTTTGTCGGTAAAGCATTTTTCAAAGAATTCACGGACCGTGAGATCGAGTTGGTCGCGCGGGATGACTTGCTTTGCTGTTGCGATAGACAGGCGCGCAAGCGTGTGAATCGAGCCACTTTCGGGCATGTGCTCGCCGGTTATAAGTGAGAGAATCGTGCTTTTCCCCGCGCCATTTTGACCCATGATCGCAAGCTTCATGCCGCGGCGCACAGCAAAATTCGCCTCAGTGAGGATTGGTTTTGTGTGGCCGTATTCGAAGGAGACATCTTCAAACCGGACTAGTGCTTCTTCTCTTCCCATGAATACAAGAGCCTACCTTATTTCCGCGCCCTTGGGAAACGAAACACCTCGCTGCGTGCGAGGTGTTTTCAGACTACTTTTTCTTTTTTGGTTTCTTCGCTTCCTTGCGGCGAGAATTATTTCCTTTTGCCATTGTGTTTTCCTACGTTAATAATCAGCGTTATTGCACTGAACCGGCGAGCGTGCGCGCGAAATCAAGAATGAGATTGAGCGCTGCAATGAAGAATCCGACCAAAAGCTCAAGCAAATTGAGCAAAAAGCTGAGCGTCATTCCTAACATTCCCTGCAAGCCTTCCATAGACCCGATTGTATCACACGACTAATAGCCGAATCCTTTGTATGCAAGATAGAGACCAACGACGAGGCATCCGATAAGCATTGCCTTGAGCTGCGATTCGGTGCCGAGCATTCTTTTCGTGATGCTGTGGATTTGCTTCGGCGCGACGAGGTAGAAGATACCTTTCACGAGCACGGTCCAACCGAAAAGCGTCACAAGACCGCGGTAATCCCATGTCCAGACATTGTGAGAAAGCACGAATGCAGCACCAACACCGATCGCGATGCAGCCTATGACGAGACGTGCGAACGATTCGTGATCGAAATCACGAATTGCACTGCGAACGACTTGTGGTCGCGCGAGTCCTGCTGCGGAAAATGCGATAAGAACGATGCCCATTATTTTTGCGAGAAAAAGTGTTTCCATACATTTATGAGCGAACCTTCTGCCAGACAGTTGCAGCGACAAAGCCGATTCCGTATCCGACGAGAGAGGTCATGATAATAAGGGTAAGCGCTGCGGTGGCATTGAAGGCGCCAATTTCTGGCGCATCATTCATCATGTGCGCCCACGCAACGAAATTAGCGAGCGACTGCGCAAAACCTGTAAGCACGAGCGCCGACCAGAGCACGTGCAATCCCCCGAATAAATACGCGAATGTCATCGCGATTTGATGCCGATGCTTTTTCATACCAAAGATCTAACGAATAAGTACCTCAAGCGTACCGTCTATTTTTGCACGCTGGTCGGTTATCCCCAGTCGTGGTGCTATTAGAAAAAGCGTCTTGTATGAAGACTGCTTTCTGATACGCTCATTCATACGATGGTCAATGATGATCCATCGCTTAGCGAGAAGTAGGAGGACGTTTTGAAACACAAATCGCTCTTTAGTTTAGTCGCTGTGGCCGCCGCGGCCGTGGCTCTCGTCGCTCTGCCGGCATCAGGTGCGTCGGCCGCTGATGTGTGTACGCCTCAGGTGAACGCAGCTATGCCTTTCGAGACCAAGGTCGCCGCCGCCCAGTCCAGCGTGGACCAGGCCAAGCAGATCGCCAGTACGGTCAAGAACCCGAGCACCGGCGCCGACATCGAGGAAACGATCCTCAAGGCAAGCACGTCGATCGACCAGACCGCGAGTACCAAGCAGCGGCTCCAGGTCGCCGGCGCTACTGACCTCACGGGCGCTACGGCTATCGGCCAGATCGCGGACGCAAACGGCTTCACCAAGGCGTTCCAGATCGCCATGAAGGACGCTGCCAGCAAGTAGCCGTTGGAGTACGGCAACTTTATCGAGGGGGCTCCGCCATGCGGAGTCCCTTTTCTATTTACCTACTGCACCGATACCGATTCGATCACAATTGCCTCAAGCGGACGGTCCATTTCGTTTGTTGCTGATGTCGCAATTTTTGTAACGACATCCATTCCACCGGTCACGCGGCCGAAGACGGTGTGCTTTGTGTCGAGAAAATTATTGTTCGCGACGTTGATGAAAAACTGGCTACCGTTGGTGTTGGGTCCTGAGTTTGCCATCGCAATCGTGCCGATCGCATTTTTGTTGTTCGCGTGAATCTCGTCGGCAAATTTATATCCCGGGTCGCCCGTTCCCCATCGCGCCTGCATCGAGTCATCTTTCGTAAGAGGGTCGCCACCTTGAATCATGAATCCTTCGATCACGCGGTGAAATTTCGTGCCGTTATAAAATCCTTCTCCGGCGAGTTTCGTAAAATTCGCGACCGTGTTCGGCGCGTCGGCGAGAAATTCAATCGTGATATCACCCTGGTTCGTATGCAGTGTTGCGTTCATGATCTTTTGATTAGTGCTAGATTGCGCCATTGTACGCTGACCAGGTGTGGTTGTGCTATTCGGAGCTTCTCCCGAACCTTGCCGCTCGTCTTCAAAGCCGTAGAGCGCATTTGCAAATTGATCGGCTTGTTCTGCGGCATTGGAGTCCGCGCTGCTTTCTCCTCTTGAAAAGAGCATATACCCGCCGATGATAATGCCGATAGCAACAAGTGCGATTATGATTTTTTGCATTCGAGGAGTATATCAGAATACGAGAGGCGCACTATTCTCTTCATCTTATTTTTATCTTCGCACGATATCGTCGTTCGCAAGTGTCGGCTGGTCGTCCCCGTGTTGGATCCCCCTCCAGCACAGACCCCCGACACGGGCCACACATTCCCCCGATGTGTGGCCCTTTTCTTTTTTACTGGTATTCGCCGAGAACGCCCTGTGCTCTGCACAGGGCTGAATCGGCGTACTTCCAAATGAGTGCGGCCGGGGGGCCGCTCCTATTCCAGCAAAAAAGCCTGGTTCAGCTCGCCGAACGCCCTGCGCTTCGCGCAGGGATCGAGCGAGCTGACTTTTTTACGGCAATTCGCTCGACGCGTCGATTTTGACGCGAGCGGGATCGAGACCGGCGCGTTCGTAGACGTCGTCCGGAATTTTTGAGAGCGCGTAGGAAATGAGGATGACGAGAATGGACGCGTCGTCAAACCAACCGAGGATGGGAAAAATGTCGGGAAGAAAATCGAGCGGGAATGCAACGTAGAGAATAGCGAATATGGGAAGCAGTTTTGCAACGAACGGCGTTCCACGATCATAAAAAAGCCGGAACGTGCGCACCGGGTGCCGCACGAGCGTGCGAAGTTTCCAGAGGATGGTGAGGTGTTGCATGGGGGTCATATGGATAGTGTACCCCATGAGATATTGGGCCCGAAATCGCACGGGGTGTAGCAAAACGATAAAAATAATGCGGGCCGCTCGTTGGAGCGGCCCGTCTTCGTTCTCGTCGCCAGAAAGTTACCGATTCAACTGCATGAAGTCGAGCACCGGGTCAAAAAGCGTATTAGTGCTCCGTGCCGCAATGAATTCTGCACGGGCGAACTCCATCAACTTCGCCTTGAGTGCAATGCCCAGCATGAAGGCTTCATCAACAAGCTCCGGCAAAGACGACCAGGACAGGAAGCCGATGGACTCGTTCGCATCCGGAAGACGGATGGCACCACCCCATCGCTTGTTGTCTGGATCCCGACTCTCGAAGCTGCTCCAGTGGTTGGGGCGCTCGGCCAGCCGATTGATCTTCTCCGGCGCGTACGTGTAGCAGCCGGACTCGCCCGGAATGAGACCGAACGGCACGACTAGCATTCCTGGGTGCCGCAACGTGGCCGGCCCACGCACCGCAAGGCATCCATACTGCTTCCCGCTTCCGAACTTGTCGCCAATGTGCGCGTAGTACTTATCGGCAAGTTCAAGCACAGTACCTATCTGATGTATGTTCATGACATACACTCCCTATGATTGAGGAACTTCTCAGGCTTTCGGCCGCACGAATAAAACCATTTTCAGAGGCTCGAGTCAATGCATGGGATTATTTCAAAAACGGAATGCGCTTAGAGACTGGGCGGGACAACTGATACGGGCGCGGCAGAAGGAACCGGTTGCACAGGAGCCATTGTCTCTTCGCGTAAGCGGATCTGTTCTTCTTCGAGCGCTCGCGCTTTTTTGCGGAGGCGAGAGAATCGGAATTCGTCACGGATGAAGCTTGGAAGGAGAAAAAGCAGGGTCATAAGGATGCCGCTCCCGAATGCGAGAAAAAGCACAAACGCAAGCGAGCCTTCTAGCTGCATCGAAAGAAAAGTGACCGTGACCGGCGTAATATTTTGGAGGACGAACACCAGGGAAAGAATTCCGAGGAGTGCGCCTAAAATGAGAAAAATTATCATTACGTTAAGATCAAGCCGCTTCTTGATTATTTAATTTGGCGGCGGCTTCGGGCGTTGAGACCGTCTTCCCCATGAGGAATATTTTGATGATGCCCATCGCAATCACCCAGTACACAAACATCGCGAGGATTGTCGTCCACTCCACCGTCGAGCCCGCAACATGCGTGATGCGGAAGACATTGAGAAATGGCGCCGCGAAGACGTAGGTAACGCCGTAGATAAAGGCGGTGAATCCGGCAGGGGCATTTGCGCCGAGTAATTTTAAGACGAAACGGAACGCGAGTAAGATTTCAATAACCCCCAAGATGTACCACACGATTTGTGTACCGCGATACAGCGGCCGTGTCGTCGGCGACGAATATGATGAATCCATACGGTGAAGTGTATCCGAGCGTTCATGAAGAACCGATGAGTTTTTATTTCAAGGGCGTAACCAGACCTTCCGCGTTCCTTATGCCGAAATCCACTGCCTCTCGCCATTACGATCATTTCCCCGTCGCGCAGCGCTTTGTAGGGCATCTTGTGCTCTTCAAAATACGCGACGACTTCGTGCGTAGCATACGGAGCAGGTGTACCAAATCCTGCATTATGCTAGAGTGCCACCGGTTGCAGTAGCGCGACCTATGCGCTCGACGGCTAGAAACAGTCGAGATGTGAGAAAGAGGTAGTTCAATGAGTGTGAAATCAGTGTTTGCAGTGCTGCTGGCTGTACTCAGTAGCACGATGGTGGCGAGAAGATCCTGTAGCGCGGTGCTGCCGATCCTCAACGCCACACCACCAGCTGAGATTGCGGCCACGACTACTGGCCCAGTGCGCAGCTAAGGATACGCTGCCGTACGCGAGCAAGAGAACCGACGGGCACCCTGCCCGCCGGTTTTATTTTTTCAAAAGCGACAGAATCACACCATCTGCTTAATCTGCTTTTCAATTTCAGCCTTGATGCGGCCTTCGAAAAGGCGGAGCATGAACGGCAGTTTTACGTACAAGTCGAAGTGTGCGTCTCCGACCGTGAGTGTGCCGCTGATTTTCTGGCCCTGCGCGGTGAAAGAAAAGGTGAGCACGTCCCCTTCCCATTTTTCCTCGTGGATTTCTACCTGATCTTTAAATTGCGGACGCGCTTGTTCCAGCGCATCTTTCACACGCTGCCGTGCCTTACTTTTTGGCTGTTTGTGCGGAAGTTTGAGTTGCATAGGTGCTGTAGTGTACCAAAAACACGGCTGTGGTACAGTGCCGCGAGAACGCCTTACGAAACTGCACAACTGCACAAAGGAGTGTGACATGGCAGTCACGAAACAATTCCTGATCGACGTAAAGCAAGGGACATTTGTTCGTATCCACGAAGACCGCGTTCGCCTTGGCGGGAAAGTTAATCCACCTCCTGCGTACTACCTTCTCGTGCTTGATACGCGTCACGTACATCGCTCGGAGAGCATGACGCTCGAGCTCCTGCTGCTCGAAGACATCGGAGATAGGCTGAAAGCTGGCGAGAGAATGTGTCTTGTTGTCCAGACAAGTCATAAGATTTGGTGCGGGCAAATACCGTTAGATCGTTTCGAAATCGTAGATCCTGCGGTAGTCGAGCAATACTTTGCCGACACGATTGCACACGACGAGAAGAAGATGATCGCGATGATGAATTCTGTCGCAGCGCGAAAGATACGACTAGATGAGGCAATGAGAGCGCATCGTCGACTCTTACGTCGAGAGAGGTAACGAAGCGCGTAGGTGTTTCAAAGATCCCCCGGGCATTCGTGCCCGGGTTTTGTTTTTAGCTTTCTTTTGCTAGAGTGCCGCGTAGAGATTGCTAAGCAACAGGTGGACCATGACAACAGTCTTTAAACCGCTCTCGAGTACGTCCGGGGAGGATACGGAGCTTCAAGAGTTGCACATGCATATGTTTCTTCAGGGTGCATGCTACGAGTTTTCCCTTGCAATGTATCAAGGACTCGGCTGGCCAATGGTCGGACTTATGAAGGGCAACGTCATCTGGCACACCGGTGTACGAGCACCTGATGGACCGATCTGGGATATCCGCGGCCCACTGTCGGAAGAAGAATTTTCTGAGCGATATGCGATTTCGCCGGAAAAAATTCGCACGATTGCGACGGATGAACTGAGCGCGATACGACCTCTTGAGGATCGCGCCATCGTTCTTGCTCGCGGCCTTGCAGAAAAGATCTGGCCTGAATTGCCGTGGCTTGATTCCCTCCAATCGAAGGTTGTTGCGTTCGCCGATGAGTTGGAAGCACTCAGTCGGAAACACGGCTTTTGGATAACGGGCCTTTCCGCAACGCAATTGCCTCGCCTCTATGTCGGAGATGCGGACGAGGGTGGTTACGAGGTGCATGCGAATCCACTGCCATTCGCGTATTCGATTACGCGCTACTTCAAGCAATAAATGTGTAACCCCGGGCATTCGTGCCCGGGTTTTGTTTTTATGAACAAAAGAAAAGGTATACTGCCCCTATGAACAAAGATATCGTTGCGTACAATCGTGTGGCAAAGGAGTGGAAAGGAATTTGCGCGCAGCTTGCGAAAGAAATTGATGCAGGGCTCAAAAAAGCTGAGAGCAAAGTGTGGCATCGCACCGCCGTGTGGTTTCTCGACGGAAATCCGGTTGTTGGCTATGCGCCGCGGAAAGGCAGTGTGCAGCTTCTGTTTTGGAGCGGGCAATCATTTAAAGAACCTGGTCTCTCCCCCGAAGGATCGTTCAAGGCGGCGGACAAACGCTACACCGACAAAAAGGAAATAAAATCAGCCGAATTAAAACGCTGGTTGAAAAAAGCGGCGAAGATACAGTGGGACTACAAAAATATCGTAAAGCGAAAAGGAAAATTGGTACGACTCAAATAGAAGACTTGTCTCGGCAGAATGGTGCTGCTATAGTCGCGGCGGAGCGGAACAGAGGGTTCCGTCCACCTTGTACACGAAGCACCCAGGAGGTCACCGATGTTTTTGCGACTCGCCGCACTCTTCGTACTCGCGCTTGCGATCCCGGCATCCGCGCAAAACAGCGTCAGTCAGCTTACGGCTGATGTGGAGCGGCTCACGAACGAGATTCAGAAAGCGCGCGATGAAAAAGCGACGCTTGAGCCTAAATTGCAGGAACTCGTTCAGACGCATAAGAATCTCATGGGTCCGATCGGCAAGAAACAAGAGGAGCGCAAGAAACTTGTCGACCGACATAACGCTACAATCGATGCCTACAACCGTGAATGCACTGGAGGAATTGAACGGCGGCAAACGCCTACCGAGTACGATGCGTGCACACGACGTCAGAACAAAATTAGGTCGGATAGGGATCCGTATCTCAAAAAGCTCGATTCGTTGGAGGCTGAAATCAGCACGATGTCGCTGCCGTTCGTTACGAGGGCGATGGAAATCGGCGAGCTTGGCGGTAAGGTTAGATCCCTCGATTGGAAAATCGAGAGCGCACAAAAATCCCTCGAGCTAGTGCGCGTCAGACTTCGCGATGTATGTCCAAAGCTGGGGGCGGACTTCAAGACCGAAAACGTGAAGCAACTCTGCGGCAACTAGTGCAAGACGTGTTGGGGCCGGAACACTTCCGGCCTTTTTCTTTTTTTACGACCTTCATGCGTTTACGTGATCAAAAAGGTATACTGCACGCATGAAATACACAGGTGGATGTCATTGCGGCGCGGTGCGGTATGAATTTGAAGGCGAGATTACGGAAGCGATGGAATGTAATTGTTCGCATTGTGCGAAGAAAGGCATGCTTCTCTATTTTGTCGACAAAGACAAATTCACGCTTCTCTCCGGCGCTGAAAATTTGAAAGAGTACCAATTTAATAAGAAAGCGATTCGACATCTTTTCTGCACGACGTGTGGTACGCAATCATTCGCCGAAGGCGTCACCTTCCCTAAAGTATGCATCAATGTCCGCTGTGTGGATGATATCGATCTCGCAACACTCCCGCGCAAGGCGTTTAACGGGAAGGACATGTAGGCATTTGACTTGGGAAAAAATACGCCGCAGTATGCAGGCTGCGTGAATCTAGTGAGCGTCGATCCAGAGGAGCGAACGATGACGCAGATCACTCGTGATGATGTGGAGCAGCAGCTCAAAGAATGGCGGAAGAAAGCCGCGAATTTTGTCCCCGAACCCGGCTGCCTCGATGCGTCCCTCGATCTGTCTGCCGACGCGGCACAAACGATCGACATGGCAGAGCGGGCAAACATCTCTCTCGAAGATCTTGTTCCAGATGCTGGAGAGCGAGAGCTCCTCCGCGCAGACGCAGAATGCGCGCAGCTCAACAGTAGTAAGGGCTGATCGCTAAGCGAACTTCGCAAAGAACCCGGGCAGCCATTGCCCGGGTTTTCATTTTGCGAGTTACTGCTGACTCGGCGTGAGATTGGTCGCCGTGCCGTTTAAGTAGAGCTGCACTTTGGTGACCGCCCCAAATTGGAGTGCGGTTTCTTCGATCTGTGCCGCGGCACGTGGATCGTCGCAAACACCCGCGAGACCAGAGAGCGAGCCGAGGAGATAAATATTCGCGGTGCCGTTCGTGATTGTCGCGTGATCGTATTTGAGCGTCGAATTCGTGCGCGCAATGAAGTTGAACGCGGTGTCCGGCTGCGCAGGGGTTGTAGGTTCCGCAAAAAGCGCTTTCAATGCCGCGTCCAAAACTGCCGGAGATTTTGGAACGGTGCGCGTTACCATGTTCACCGCATCGCAGCCACGTTTCTTCCCTGCTCCCGCGCCAGTCGTGTCCAAAAGAGCGATCTTGATTTCCATACTTTCTGCTTGCGGAGCGGTGTTGATGCACTCGCCCGTCATATCGTTGTATTCATACGAATCGCCGCGACCTTCGCATTCATCTCGGAGCGGCATACAGCCTTCCCCGACGCGCGTCGTTCCCTGCGGACACACATCGTCGAGGATTGGCGCTTTCTCGTTTTGATTTTGAAAGAGAACGACGTAGGCGGCGGCGATAAGAGCAAGTACCGCGACAATGCTCACGAGTGTTGTTTTGATGCTCATAGAGGCATCCTACTCTTCTGGAAAATGAATGTCCACGAATGCAAACCTTGTATACTGTAACCGCATGCCAGAAGCATGGTTACATTTTGCCGTAGTAGTTTCTGTTCAGTTTCTTCTATTTATTGCCCATGCATACTATGCGAAGAAAATTTCTGACGTGCCACGCCTGCGTTGGCAAGGCGCTCTTATCGGGCTCGGGATGGGTTTGTTCTATGACCTGGTCATCGGTAAATTTTTTGGTCTTGCCTCGTACGAGCTCGGTTTTGATGCATTTTTCCTCGTCGTGAATGGTACGCTTTCCTATGGCGTCTTTGCTGCGAACACACTACTCATGCAGCAGGCTCGGTTGCGTGATATTCTCGCATGGATCGTTGTGCTAACTGCCGTTTACGAAATCGTTAATTATTTCTTTCGTGTATGGACGTGGCACTTTCATCACTTACTTGCCTTTTCCTCGCTTATTGAATTCCTGATCGTACTTCTGTTTGGTTACTTCACCGGTGCAATCTTTGTCGCCGCGCTCTCGCGCATCTTCTTCGGCAAACATTTTGCGTTTCTCGAGACTACACTCAAGAAATCCCTATAGATTCCTCACATCCGCCGGAGGATTCATCCAATTGTTATTTCTGCCGTCGGCGTAACGCATCGGGCCGGAAACCAGTTCGTCGATTGAGGCGTCGTCGAGACTTCCGAGCATAACACTTACATAGTCCCCGCCGATTTGTTCTAAGTGTCCACGGCTAAAGGTGCTGATGCCGCAGTGTTTGCAGAAGCCGTGCTTTCCATATTCTTCGGGCCTGCCTGCCGCCATGTAGTAGCTCATTTCCTCTTCGCCCTTTACGTTTTTCAGAGCGGCGGGCTTGATGATAACGCTCCAATTGCGAATCTTGGTGCAGTATGTGCAATTACACTTCCCGCTCCCTGCAGCGAGATCAATGTCCGCTTCAAACGTAACCTTCCCGCAATGACACGAACCTTTGTATGTTTTTGTGGCCATAAGGAGATTGTATCAAATTTCCACCTGTATTTTTCTTAATTCCCCCTTACTCAGCCCTAGAAACGATATACCAAATATGTTATACTGAACATATGAAGAAAGGCAATTCACTTACTCCTCAGACAAAAGCGACCGCAAAAGCAAATGTACTTCGGTCCGTTTTAACCTCTTTTAAGATTGAAGGGGTTACGTTTTCCTCTAAACAGATTGCGTCAATAAAGTCACGTCTGCATTTCTCTAAATAATTCTTTCATACGAGTGTATTCTTTTTTGGTCGCTTGCTGGACGGCTGCAACGTATTTTTCGAAATTATCTCCTTTTGTAATATGTTCAAAGTCGAGATCTGCCCCCGCTTTTGCGAGAAAGACAAGCCGCGTAAATAAACGAATGACCCTTCCATTGCCGTCTCGAAACGGATGGATGAACAAAAGCTCGGCGTGCATTTCGGCAAGATATTCGAGCAGCTCATCTTTATTCAACCATTCGCGCGCATTAATCGTGCCCAAGTATTCGCGTGCAAAATTCTGTAGTGTCTGAGGTAGGACGTGCGCCGGAGCAAACATAAATCCTCCCTTCGATATATTCGCTGTCCGGATTTGTCCGGCATACTCATACAAAGACCCCAATGCACGCTTGTGCAATGTATACAGATATTCGAGCGTAAATTTCGTGTTGTCGTTCAACTGATCGAGCGCATCGTGTTCCGCTTCGGCAAAACCAACTACCTCCCGCTCATTGACCACATCTCTGTCCTGCAGGCCGAGTTTGTTTGATACTGCTTCACCCTCATCCGGATGAGGGTCATACCTGTCTGATGTCATTAAGAAATTGTAACAAATTCCTCAGTACCCTTTATGCGTCAGCATGAATTTCTTTTCCGCCGCCGTGCTTTTCCTGCCGAGGATTTTGTTGCGATGTGGATAGCGGCCGAAGCGGTCGACTATTTTTTTGTGATCAAGCGCGAACCATGTTGTTTGCTTGTCGTTCAGCGAGCGAAAGAGGCGCATCGATTCTTTTTGGATTTTCTTCGATTCCGAATGCATGTACGGGAGGTAGAGAAAGTTCTTCTCCCACCGTGTCATACCCTTGTCGGCGCCCACGTGCACGGCTTCCTGCGCAAGCGCGAGGCCGAGTTCGTCATAGCGAAACATTCCCGGCGTGCCGCGGAACATGTTGCGCGAGAGCTGGTCGATGATGACAATCTCAGCAAGGCGACCCTTCGCACTCTTCCGCCAGTCAGCATGTTCCCCGCGCACAACCTCCCAATATAATTTCAAAAATTTCTTCCGAAGCAGCGCGTCATAGCTCTTCTTTTTCTTAAAAAACCAATCGTCCGGCCCGCAGTCCTTAAACCAGAATTTGTAGAAGGGTTTCCAATCCATTCATGCAGCATAGCAGAATATGGTACCGGCTGCTTAGTACACTTCGTCATGCGTGCCTACCGTTTCGAGGACCAGCACATTTTTTCTCTGCCGTGAGAACGTTATCCGAATTCGATAATTGACCGAAAAACTCCAAATGCCTCTCAGCTTCCCCGTTAACGTATGCACCTTCAAACGCTTGTGATTATCAGAATCCTTGAGCAGTTCTATTTTCTCAACAATCTCCGTCTGCAGATCAGCATCTATCTTTCGGACAGTGCGAATAAACCGCGAAGAATATTCGACGGTACAGCGCATAGGTTACTTTTTTGTGATGTAATCACGCAGGTTTCCCTTCAGTGTTTTGCCCTTTCGATATTCTTCGACAGCCTCAAGATGCGCTTCAAGAATGTCATTTTCGCGCTTTTCTGCAATGAGACGGCGAATGAAGCCAGCGCGCGAATCGGCCTTATGCTCGTCGACCTGACGGTCAACGAATTCAAGCAACGATTCCGAGAGTGGTACGGTTATGTTGGTCATACTAAGTTATACTACTTTAGTATAGTATTCTGTCAACTCCCCTTTTTCCCACCGCGCCCGCACTGTTCGGGTCAAACCCCTCCGTGCTAGAGTGCCCATGGCTATGGATGACGGATGGTCCGTCAGACACATGCCCTTTGACAGGAGAAAGCAGATGGCTACTTTGCCACATGCAATCGCACGTTTGGAAAAAGGCCTCTTCCCCGCAATCGCCAAAGCACGCCGCTATGCTGGACACAGCGGGCGCATCGCGACATTGCCCGAATTGGTGACAGCGCGAGTCAACGAAGTACCCGGCTCGTTCACGACATGGTTTAGCACCTCGACCGCACTGTACTTCGGCCTCTCGAAATACCAGAAGCCGATCTTCATCGTGGCGCACGGTATTGGCCCCCTCGCAGATCTCACAACCTGCATGGCGGCGTACACGCAACGCGCCGAAGAGCGTAATCACGATTGGTTTGGGAGAATTCCTGAGCCACGCTTCAGCGACCTTGAACTCGGCGTGTATGGCGCTGTTGAAATCGTCGATGCCGCTCCCTACATGAGCACGCACGAAGAATTAAAAGGTTGCCTTGCATCCCACGCAACAGTGCTTGCAGGCAGTGCAAATGACCCGCTCATCAGAGCGATCTTCGGCAGAGATGCAGGGGCCTATCTTGAAATGCACGCAAAGCCGCTTCGGGAGGAACATGATCCCGACATCGCCAAGAAGCGTCTCGGCGAAGTTAAGTTTGAGCACCAAATGCACCCGTCGTTGTATTGGGCGAATTTCCTAACGCTTGAAGTTGTCGGGGTCGGCGCTAGCTTGTGTGACCGCGAGGCCAGCACCCGGTTTGTCGCTGTCTGTAATGATCAGCCGATAAAGAAAATTACGGAAGCACCAAGGCTGTCCGATCTCGCGAAGCACGCCAAGACCTTGGAGAGCGAATCCGACAAGATGCGCAGTGACATTAGTGTCCTGATCGCAATGGAAGCGGCAGACGTTCTCTAACTGCCACATCCGGCCCCAACGAAAACAACCCTGGCGCCACGCGGTGCCAGGGTACTTTTTTTGAATACGACTACTAGAATTGGTCGGGTCAAATCGGCCGATTT
>JBAQPT010000130.1:0-8874 GCA_049306055.1 Minisyncoccia bacterium
CAAGTAGGGGACGCATTCGTCGTTTCTGAAACCGCTCCGGTAAAACGCGGCAATCGTCTTACACTCTCGAACATCCCGGTTGGTACTTTTGTCTACAACATCGAAGTGAAGCCGGGCGCCGGGGGTGTCATCGCACGTTCCGCAGGCGCGTTTGCAGAAGTCGTCGCGCAGGACGCGGGCTACACGCACCTCAAAATGCCATCAACCGAAGTTCGCAAAGTTCTCGGCACCTGCTGGGCAACGGTCGGTGAAGCATCAAACGACGAACATCGCCTCGTGAACCTCGGCAAAGCCGGTCGTTCGCGCTGGCTTGGTCGCCGTCCGACGGTCCGCGGTACAGCCATGAACCCGGTTGATCACCCGCACGGTGGTGGTGAAGGTAAGGCAGGCCGTGGTCTTCGTCGTGCGAAGACGATGTGGGGGAAACCTTCCGGCAAAGGCCAGAAGACGCGTCGCCCGAAGAAGTATTCGAACATCTATATTCTCTCGCGCCGCCGTGTCGGCAAACGAAGATAATAGAGAAAATATTTTGACTTTAAGCCATTTTTCAGCTACAGTACGCCCGCAACCATATGACACGATCACTTAAAAAAGGACCATACGTAGACGTAAAGCTCGCGAAGAAAGTCGCTGCTCGCAAGCCTGCTGCAGGCGGTATCAAGACGTGGGCGCGCGCATCACAGATCGCACCTGAATTCGTCGGCTACACCTTCCTCGTTCACACGGGCAACAAGTTTGAAGAAGTCTATGTGACCGAAGAAATGGTCGGTCATCGCCTTGGTGAATTCGCTCCGACAACCCGCTTCGGCCGTCACGGCGGTAAGATGCAGAAGGAAATCGAAATGAAGGCAAAGGAAGCTGAAATCGCAACAGCGCAAGCTGCAAAAGCAACAGCTGACACGAAGAAGCAAAAGTAAAAATTGAATTTTGTATGAAAGCAACACTTACCAATTTCAAACAGTCTCCGCGCAAGGTTCGTCTTGTGGCTGATCTCATTCGCGGCAAGAATGTTCTTGTTGCGAAAGATCATTTGCACTTCCTTCCGAAGAAGTCGGCGCCAGAAATCACCAAGCTTCTCGAAAGCGCGATCGCGAATGCGCGCATGCAGGGCCAGAATCCAGAGAATCTCATCGTGAAGACAATTTCCGTCGACAAGGCAAACGTCATTCGTCGCATGATGCCGAAGGCGCGTGGTCGTTCAGCAGGCATTCGTCGCACGATGTCGCATGTAAACCTCATCCTCGGCGTCGCTGGGGACGTAAAGGCATCAAAAAAGTCTGCTCGCAAATCGTCCAAAGCAAAATCAACCTCTTCCAAACTAGAACCTAAAACCTAGTCCCTAGAACCTATTCTATGACACACACAGTACATCCATACGCACATCGCCTCGGCGTCATCCGTGACTGGAAGTCGCGCTGGTTTGCTACGACACCGAAGCAATATCGCGACAACGTGATGATCGACACGACCATCCGCACGTTCCTCAAGAAGCGTCTCCGTGGCATGTTCGTCACGAGCGTTGAAATCGAACGCACGCGCCAGGCAATCCGCATCCTCGTAAAGACTTCGCGCCCAGGTCTCGTCATCGGCCGCGGTGGGGAAGGCTCATCGAAACTCCAGAAGGAAATCACGGAAAAGATCCGCGTAGTGAAAGGCGCGCCGAAGCTTCCGGTCAAATTGGATATCGAAGAAGTCCGCTCTCCCGAGAGCCAAGCGCCGGTTGTCGCGTACATGGTTGCCGAAGGCCTTGAAAAGCGCCAGACATTCCGCCGCGTTCTCAAGCAGACCGTTGAAAAAGTGATGGCAAACCGCGACGTGCAGGGTGTTCGCATCGGTATTTCCGGTCGCCTCGGTGGCGCAGAAATGTCCCGCCAAGAAGAGATCAAGCGCGGCCGCGTTCCACTTCAGACCATTCGCGCCGACATCGATTTCGCAAAAGAACAGGCATATCTTCCGTACGGCGTCATCGGTGTCAAAGTGTGGATCTATCGCGGAGAGATTTTCGACCGCAATCAGAATCAAAATAAATAACGCGTATGTTGTCCCCGAAAAAAGCAAAATTCCGCAAATGGCAAAATGGCCGCAAGAGTGTTGCTCGTCAGCACCTTCCAGAAACGCGTGGCATCACGGTCGCGTTCGGCGCGTTTGGCCTCAAAGCGATGACGCCAGCACGCATCACCTCGAACCAGCTCGAAGCTGCTCGTCGCGCACTCACGCGCGCAGCAGGAAAGACGGCGAAAGTTTGGACGCGCGTCTTCCCTGACCGACCATTCACGCAGAAGGCGGCAGAAGTTGGTATGGGTTCGGGTAAGGGCGATGTCCAAGGCTATGTTGTTGAAGTGCGCCCCGGCCGCGTAATCTTCGAAGTCGACGGCGCGCCGGAAGCGATGGCGCGCGAAGCGCTTCGCAAGGCGGGCACCAAGCTCCCAATTTCCTCTCGCGTCGTTGCACGAGCATAATCATATGAAAAAGACTGACTTCAAAAAGTACACGGTTGAGGATTTGCACAAGGAAATCGCCGAAAAGCGCGAGGCGCTTCGTGGTTTCCGCTTCGGTTCTGCCGGTTCACGTTCGCGCAACACGCGCGAAGGTCGCAACCTCCGCAAGACGATAGCCCGCCTTCTCACGGAAGTGAGCGCGCGAAACCTGTCTGCGAAGGCAGGAATTGCGGGAAAGGTAAAAAAAGGCTAAGATGCGGCGCGATTGACCTATTGTAACTATGGAAACCACAACAACTAACGGAAAAGTGCTTCAGGGTATCGTCGTCAAGGCGGCCATGAAAGACACCTGCACGGTCTCTGTGCAGCGCTATGTGAAGCACCCGAAGTACGAAAAGTACTTGAAGCGCACCAAGAAGTTCCTCGTCCACGATGCGGGCAACACCGCCAAGGTGGGGGACACTGTCGAGATCCGCGAAACGAAGCCGATGTCGAAGCATAAGCACTTCACTCTCGGCGCGATCGTAACGGCAGCGGCAATTGAGACCGAATAATCATATGATTCAAGACCGAACACTCGTCAAAATCGCAGATAACTCCGGTGGCCAGATCGGACGCGTTTTCAAAGTGCTCGGCGGTTCGAAAAAGCGCTACGCGGAGATCGGCGACCAAGTTGTGATCTCGATCCAGACTGCGCAGCCACGTAAGGCAGTGAAGAAGAAGGAAGTGCACAAAGCCGTTGTCGTTCGTCAGACGAAAGCAATGCGCCGCAAGGATGGCAGCTACGTTCGCTTCGACGAAAACGCAGTCGTCCTCATCGCAGGCTCAGGCAAAGAACCAAAGGAACCAAAAGCATCCCGTGTCTTCGGCCCGATCCCGCGCGAAATCGCTGAACGCGGCTATCAGCGCATCGCGACCTTGGCGCCAGAAATCGTCTAACTCTCCGCTCGCGGGGCAATCGTTTTAAAAACCGACGCCGACGGGAAGTGTTCTCCGGGGTCGCTGTCTCCCGTTGCTACGGGAGCGCTCACTCTCGCGCCGTCGCGCTGCGAGAGACCCCGTCAAACACATTCCCGCCGTCGTTTCCGGTTTTTAAAACAAAAGCCCTGTCTCGCTACCTTGAAGTGGTTGAGTTGAAGTGATCGTGTGGTAGCTTGTATCGATGGCAGAACAAATTGATCCACATGTCTGTGCGTCAGGGCATCTCGACGTCGGCTCGGGACACAAGATTTATTGGGAAGATTGGGGTAACCCGTCAATGGAACCGATTTTCCACTTGCACGGCGGGCCTGGAAGTAATTTCAACGAGAAACATAAGATTCTCTACGACCCTCAAAAGCATCGCGTTATTTTTCATGATCAACGTGGTTGCGGAAAAAGTGTGCCATTTGCCGAGACGACCAACAACACAACACAAGACTTGGTACAAGACATCGAGAAGCTGCGAGAACATTTCGGCATTGAAAAATTCGTCGTCAGCGGCGGCTCGTGGGGTTCTACGCTCGCCTTAGTGTATGCTATCGCGCACCCGGAGCATGTTGCGCGTATCGTACTATGGAGCGTGTTTCTGGATCGCCAATTCGAAATTGATTGGGTCAATGAGGGCTATCCACGCTATTTCTTTCCTCAAGAATGGAATCGTTTCGTCTCGCATGTGTCGGAAGAGTATCGTACGAATGGCAATGCCATTATGAAATACTATGCCGAGCAAATAAATTCTGAGGACGAGGCAGTTGCCATAAAATTCGCTCGCGAATGGATGCTGTGGGAATGCGTTCTCCTTTCGATCGTATACGACCCAGTACAGCTCGAGAAGGAAGTATTTGAAGACGATAAAGTTATGTCTGTTTCTCGGCTGGAAACTCACTACTTCTCGCAAAAATGCTTTTTGCCGGAGAATTACATCTTGGACAACATTGGGAAGATTAAACATATTCCGTGTGTATTGGTGCAGGGAAGGTTTGATATGTGTACTCCACCTATTTCCGCTCTCGACCTTAGGAACGCCTACGGCGACAAGCTTGTATTACGCTGGGTCAATTCCGGGCATTCAAGAACCGATCCTGAGATGCTTACCGCTCTCAAGGCTGAATTAGATGCCCTTGTTTTTTAGCCAAAAGGAAGGTATAGTGCCGCGGTCATTCAGTGTTTCCAAACAGTCGTGCCTTCGCTAGAAGCGCGGTTCTGAGTGCCAAACTCACTTCAAAATTTTATCTATGAAAATCAAAAAAGGGGACACCGTTGTTGTGATTGCAGGAAAGAACCGCGGAACGACGGGCAAGGTTGAACTCGTGCTCACCAAAAAGAACATGATCGTTATCGACGGCGTGAACGTCGTCAAAAAGCATCGCCGTGCAACACAGGCGTCGCGCAAGGGCCAGATCGTCGAGAAATCCATGCCGGTCCACATTTCGAACGTCATGCTCGCCGATCCAAAAGGCGGCAAGCCGACGCGTGTTCGCATCGAGCGCACGAAAGACGGCGCGCGTGAACGCGTTGCAGTAAAGAGCGGCGCTAAATTCTCCTAAATAAAAAGACAGTATGAAAACCATCACGACAAAAGAAAAAGCAGCAGGCGCATTCAACGCAATGAAAGGGGATTTCAATTATTCCTCCGCAATGCAGACGCCGCGCGTACAGAAAGTAACTGTCTCGATCGGCGTTGGTAGCGTGAAAGACAAGAAGCGCCTTGAGATGATCAATGATCGCCTTACGCGACTCACTGGCCAGAAGCCGTCGCCACGCCGCACAACAAAGTCGATCGCGAATTTTAAGACACGCGCCGGCGATCTCGCGGGCTACCAGGTCACACTTCGTGGCGCACGCATGAATTCATTCCTCGACAAGCTCGTCAACATCGTCTTCCCGCGCGTTCGCGACTTCCGTGGCCTCAATCCGAAAGCGATTGATGAAATGGGAAACATCACCATCGGCTTTAAAGAGCACACGGTCTTCCCAGAAACTGCCGACGAAGAAGCAAAGGATATCTTCGGTCTCGCCGTCACAATCACCACAACTGCAAAAACCAAAAAGGAGGCAGAAGTATTTCTCCGTCACCTCGGGCTTCCCCTGAAGGCAGAATAATAAAAAAGAAAGAGGCGGTCCGGAAGGACCGCCTCTTTTGTTCATCGTCGCAATGCGTCGAGCGTATTGTAGATTGCATTTCGAAGTACATTCGCGTCGGTTACGTATTCCAGGACGCCGAGCATAACTCCGATGACGATTACCGTCGAAACAAACGGCGCGTACCATCTATCCTCTTCCGCCCACCACGGCCGCGGCGCAAAGACTCGCTTTGGCCACGCTTGCTTACCAGCAAGAAGGTGACGCGTGTGATACCGTCGCCACTCACCGAGCCAACAAGCCTTGATCAGCCGTACTCGTCCCTCGATTGGATGCGTATGGCCCGTCTTCCATGGATCACGAAAGCGTGGATCATACCGCCACAGCCGCCAGCCGCATTTGAACATGAGCTTGAGTGACCGAGCTCCCGCGATTGCCTTGCCGACAAATGGCACGCTACGCAGGTATCGCATTATGCGCGTGTGGAATGCGCGAAACCGCGTCCAGTAGACTTTGCCAAAGATCTCATCAGCCACCATCAGCTGTCCTCGACGAAACATCTCGGCAATCGCCGTGATTAGAAAGCCGACAGGGAAGAGAAGAAGCCACCAATGCACTGACACCTGGAGAGCGATGAGGCCGATCACGATGATGACCTTCATTACAAAATGTCGCCCATACCACCACTCCTGAATCTGTGCAGCTCTCGCGATGATTCGCCCCTTCCATCCGCGTATTTTCTTCAGGCGCTTTGGATTCGTGACGAGATACGTGAGGCCGATGCCGCCCATCGTAATCAGAGTCAGCGGACGCATGATGCGCCGCCATCCGATCTGATAGAGCACTGTACGGACCGTAACATCGAGTGCGTAGAAGACTCCGCGCCAGGCATATACGAGTATTCGGAGCACAGGCCCAAGGACGTACGCACTTTCGAAGTACCAGTAATCGATTGCAATGATGACTGCAGCTACGATTGCTGCGGCAAGCGCAAACAATCTCCATCTGACATTGATCATTGGTCACCCTCCTTAGTCGAAGACCAACCGGCGCTGACTATGCCAGAAAGCGTACTCCTTCGCCACTGCATCGCTTTAGGCATAAAGTTCGAGGCCACCCCTAGGGCGGCCTCTTTGGTTTGGGGATCTCGATTCGCGTTGCGAATCCATGCAAGACGCGACAGGTGCCGCATCGTAAGACGTACACCTTTCGCGCACAGGGGTCACTTTCTTGTGCGAGTTTGTACGCTTTTTTCGCCGCTTTCGTGTCTTTCTTGTAGAGGACGAGCGGCATCTCGCAGGTAGGGCAGAGCGGCACGTCGTAGTTGATCGTGTACGCGTGATCGCATTTCGTGCAAACGAAGTGCAGCCACCATCGCGACTGACCTCTGCCGTCATCCATAGGTATCGGATACTGCAGCACACGCTTCAGTCGATGACGACACAAACGTTGCCGTCGCACGATCTCGCGGCGTACGTCTTCCTCGTTTGCACGGTGTTGCCGTGCAAGGTAGTCGAGTTGTTGGACTTTACGAGTCATCGAGCTCTCCGCGCTTGTCCTCAATCTCTAGCTTCAAGGTATAGCAAAAATGCATCTTCCGCCACCGTGATATTTCGCATAAAACGTAAGGCCACCCGAGGGGCGGCCTTGTAGTTGTCGTCAGTTGCTCGTCAGACTTGCCGATGTTCCCGGCTTGTGGGTCTGAGTCGCAGCATTAAGTACCGCGAAGCAAAATTCTTCTATCTCTCGTCTGCCGCTCTCGATATCCTCCCAAACATCGTCGCGCTCTTTCTCGTCGAAGGTGAGCGCGAAGCCGATGCGGGGTTTGGCGATGTCTTTGATTGCTTGCTCAAGTTTATTGAGCCTCGTTTCGAACTCTGATCGTGTCATTTCCGGCCTCCCGAAGGAACTGGGTTCTTTTCGGATACTACCATCCAGTCCGCATTTTCCGCCACTGTGGCATTTTGCATAAAAACGTATGGCCGTTCGGTGGGACAGCCTTCTGAAGTCACGCACACCGTCCAAGGGGGTATAATGTGAAATGAAACAACTGCGCTGTTATTTATGAACGAAAAAGTAAGCAAAAGAGGTGACGGGCTTCCATTGCGGCACAAGGCTATGCGCCACATCACTGGCGAAGAGCCGGCGGCGTATCGGGGAGTGGCGGGTCTGCCGTTCCATCTCGAACGGTATCCAACCGACGACCAAAAAAGGGAGAATTGGCGTATTGAAACGGATGCTTGTGCCGTATTGAAATCATCCCCCAGTGTCGATGAGAAAGAGCGTGGACGGCGACAAGAAGCTCTACTTCTCGTCTATTTTACGAAATGGGTTGGGGATACGGCTAATTGGTATGTAACCCTCAGCAGACGTTCGGCATTTTTCAATCTTTCGAAAAAGGAGGCTGACGCATGGCGTCGTACGTCTAGCGGAAAGGATCCTTTCAAAATCGACACGATGGTTATGCACGAAGCAGACTTAACGGATGATCTCGACATGTGGGCCGTTCGCGTGCGCGACTGCATCCGATCGCTCGGATTCATATTACGCACGCAAATGCCGAAGGGGGCAGAGTATCGAACTGACATATGGACCGACGTAAGAAGTGGCAAACAGATGAAATTCGGGACCATGACATCGCTTGACGAAGCATATGTTGCTAAAAACCCTATGTTCGATCTGATCGACACGGTGTGGTACAAACACACAAAATACAGCTCGACTGATGAGCGCATCCAGCCGATACTTGAGGCACTTTTCCGATTTCAGAATTCTGTAGTGGAAAAATTGCAGCATCTGACGCCCGAGACCACCATGGAAGACGTTCTCGTTACAATGCGTGCCGCGTATGCGACATCAGGCCTCGCCACGGCTCTTGAGCGCGGCGTAGCCGAGAAACAGGGTTCTTAAACTTCTTTGTTCGCCATCGTAGCATTTTGCAAAAAAGACGAGGGCCGCTCATGGAGGCGGCCCTTTGGGAATTCGGAGCGGGGGAAGCGGCTTCTCCACAACTTCACTCAGTGTGTGATAGATGACAGCTCGAGTGCCGCAACGGGTTGGTCGTCTTGGCTGCTGAAGAGGCGGGCTGGGATTTCGGAAGTTCTTTTTCAGCAACTCTCGCATTGCGGGCGTGATCTCCTCCCGCGCTTTCTTCATTCGAGCGCGAAGTCTCTGTACTAGTGAGTCGGCCATGGATGCATCTCCACCATTTCTCTGTTGAGAGTATACACCTCGACATTCTGCCCCAGGAGGAATAGAGTAAAGGCCCGTTTCTAGACGCGAAGATATGGAAACTATCAGCCGATATATCAGTTTGCTAGGACCGATAAACGCATTTCGAGAGATGCTCGTTCTCTTGGGTGGTCTTGTTGGG
>JBAQPT010000131.1:0-22712 GCA_049306055.1 Minisyncoccia bacterium
ATTATGCGGAACTTGAGCGAGCTTTTGCGCGTGTCAAAGAAAAATTCCCGAAAATTGAATTAGATACTCGCGCGCTTTCGCGCGATGAGCATCTTTTGCGCCTGAAGGCTGCGTACGCTGTTATCATCCCCTCAATTTCAGAAGCCGCTTCCAATACGGCGATTGATGCCGTCAGCGCAGGGAAACCATTTATCATGACGGAGGATACGGGGACAAGCGAGCGTCTTGGTGAATGTGGTCTTTTCATCGACACTCGCTCCGAGGATGCGCTTGTTGCCGCAATAGAGAAAATGCTTAACCCAGAAGAGTATGAATATATTCGAGCGCGTATCCGCGAGTTTTCATTTACGCACACGTGGGACGATATGGCGCATGAGATACTAAGTGCGCTCTGCAAATAATATGCGTGTTCTTGCAATCGGTTCTGATAAAAGTATCGCGGTGCCCGACAGCGCAAGCGCGAAACGGCAAGTGGCATATGGCATGCGTTTTGGCGATTTGCGTATAATTATCTTTTCTCTTGTCTCGCAAAAGCTTGTGACGTATGCGCTTTCTGTCGAGACGCATGCATATCCGACGGCATCATCCTGGCGAGGTTTGTACGGATGGAATGCATTTTGGATTGCGCTCAAACTTCCTAAGTCGGATGTGGTGACTGTTCAAGATCCATTTGAAACCGGACTTATTGGCTGGATCATTGCGCGCGTGCACCGCGCGGGCTTCCACGTGCAGGTTCACACGGATTTTCTCTCACCGCATTTCAAGAAGCACTCGCTATTGAATCGCGTGCGCACTCTGCTCGCGTCATTTGTGCTACGTCGCGCAGATCGGATTCGTGTCGTTTCTCGAAGCATCAAAGAGAGTATTGAGCGCGAATATGCTCTCAAAGCCCCTATTACTGTTTTGCCTATTTTTGTTGATGTCGAACGATTCAAAAGTGCGGGCTTTGATTCTATTGCCGGACGGTTCTCGAAATTTGAAACGAAACTTCTTGTTGTTGCTCGGCTTGAGCCGGAAAAAAACGTCGCGCTTGCAATTAAAGCGTTCGCGTCAGCGCCTGAGAGCGCATGTCTCATTATTCTCGATGAAGGAAGCGAGAAAAAGGAACTCGAACAATTGGTCACGGATTTGAAACTTTCAGACAGAGTATTCTTCGAGGGGAAGCAAGATCCCGCGCCATATTACGCGCTTGCGGATCTCATTCTTGTACCTTCGCATTTCGAAGGGTACGGTCTTGTGATAGTTGAAGCTCTCGCGGCCGGAAAGCCGGTTCTTGCCACTGATGTCGGCATTGCGCGCGAGGCCGGCGCGATCATTACATCACCCGAAAACTTCTCAGACGCTCTTGTGGACTGGATTAAAGATGGCACACGTGTTGGGCAGCTGCGTTCCTATCCTTATATGTCATTCGAGGAATACATCGACGCGTATTGCAATGACATCGCGTCGGCGCAGAAGTCACAGGCCTTGCCGAGCGCGTAAAAAACAGGCATACTGGCGCGTCTATGAAAAAACCTATCATCGGATTCGTCGGACAGGGCTACGTTGGAAAAACGTCAGCGAACAATTTTGAACGCCGGGGCTTCACTGTCATTCGCTACGCTCTTGAGGAACCGTACCGCGCGAACAGGCACCGAATTAAAGAGGCGGATATTGTTTTCGTTGCGGTTCCGACGCCCACGACGCCAAAAGGATTTCTTTCGCATATCGTAGAAGAAGGAGTGTCGCTTGCGCGACCAGGCGCTACTGTTGTAATCAAATCGACGATTTTACCGGGGACAACGGAACGACTTCAAAAGAAGTTTCCAAAGATCATTCTGCTTCATAATCCAGAATTTTTGAGCGAGAAGACGGCACAGAAAGACACCGATGAACCATTTGCAAACATCATCGGCATGTCGCGGAAGACTGCAAAACACAAGAAGGCTGCAGAATTGGTACAGAAAATAATTCCACGAGCGCCGTTTAAGCTCACTTGCTCAAGTAGCGAAGCTGAGATTTTCAAATACTCTCATAATATTTCAGGCTACACGCAAATTCTTACGTTCAACCTCATGTATGACATGGCGCGGCACCTCGGCGCTGACTGGGGCCCGATCCAAAAGGCAATCGAGGCCGACCCTCTGATTTGCAATCGCTATTCAAATCCCGTTCACAAGAGCGGTCGTGGCGCAGGCGGCGCGTGCTTCATCAAGGATTTCGCCGCGTTTTCGCGCCACCACAGCAAACTGATCAGTCATGCTCATGCAACTGCCTTTATGAAAGCGGCAGAAAAACACAACATTGCGCTGCTGGGAGAGACCAACAAAGACATTGGACTTTTGGAAGGGGTGTACGGGGAGGGGGTCTCACGAAAAAACAAATCAAAATCGAAGCGGTAGAATAGGGACATGCGTCTTCTCATCTGTACGCAAGTGGTTGACCGGAACGATCCTGTCCTCGGTTTTTTTCATCAATGGATTGAAGGGTTCGCTTCGCGGGCGGAACATGTGCACGTTGTCTGTCTCAAAGAGGGGGATCATGCAGAGTTCAAAAACGTCTCCATTCATTCGCTTGGTAAGGAGCGAGGGCGATCACGTATCAAATACATCTTGCGTTTCTATCGTCATGTCTGGTCTCTTCGTAACGACTACGACGCGGTGTTTGTTCATATGAATCAGGAGTATGTGCTTTTGGCAGGCATTCTGTGGCGGCTTCTCGGCAAAAAGGTGATTCTCTGGCGAAATCACAAAATGGGATCTGTTCTCACGACGCTTGCGTGTCGGCTGGCGACGCAGGTGTGCTATACGTCTGATGCGTCGTATGTTGCGGCATTTGCGAATGCCGTACGAATGCCAGTTGGAATTGATACACAAATGTTTGCTCCCGGGACACCGACACCTGGCTCAGTTTTGTTCCTCGGTCGTCTTGATCCAGTAAAACGACCGGAAATTCTTTTCTCCGCTTTCGAAATGCTTTCAGACCAGGGAATTTCATTTCACGCCGATGTTTATGGCGAAGCAACGAATCCAGAATCCGAACATGCTCGCTCATTGGTGAGTCGTACACAGCCGTTCGTCGAGCGCGGAGTACTCACAATGCACGGGCCGGTGAAGCATGATCGGACACCGGCTATTTACGCATCGCATGCAGTGTACGTAAATCTGACACCTTCAGGCAGTTTTGATAAAACAATTGGGGAGGCTATGGCGAGCGGATGCATTGTTGTTCTCGTCAATGAAGCGCTTCGCGGAATTATTCCCGATGCTCATCTTGTACAGATTGATACGGCGAGTGTCGCGCGTGGAATATCGACCGCGCTCGCACTTTCGCCGGAAGAAATCGAGCAGCTTGTACGTACACAACGAACGCATGTGGAAACTGAGCATTCATTCACGAGCATGATTGAACGTGTGCTCGCTCTTATTTAAGACTTTCGAGTAGGGTTGGTAGTTTTGCGTAGGGAACCGGAGAGCCGTAGAGCGCTTCCCCCATATCGAATTTTGCGATCGGTTCAATGTTTGGATATTTCTCCGGATTCTTGACGCCAATTGCAAAGAGGTAGACCGCGCCGAAAGGTTGATCGTTTGTCGCAATAACAAGTGGTGCGAATCCATGTTTATACAAGAGCGTCGCAACAGTAATCGGCGTCGGACGCCAATAGTCCCCGAAACCCTCTGCAAAGTGCAACTGTTGTAATATCGGAACGACAATAATGATGGCATCGCGGCTCATTGCACAAAGATTCTCGAACGCTTGATCAAAATTAAGGACATGTTCAAGTGTCGTATGGTTGAAGACGACATCGTATGCGCCTTTGTGTTCTTCTCCTATTGGACGCGCGAGGTCGATATGAATTTCTTCGATACCGCTCCCGTGCATCGCGCCAAAGCCCTTCGCCGCAGTTTTTGCGTTGGAGACGATGTAGGATTTCTTTTTCGTAAAATAATTGCGATAGAATTCGCCTTCTTTGTCGCCATCGTCCCAACCGGAGACGTTGATTATCTGACCACTAAAGTGCGGGGCGTGGGTGCGCAGGAGAGCATTCGAGAATGTGCGTGGATTTACAAGCTGTTGCGGGAGGATGCGGAGCGCGATCGCGCGCACAATCTTGTGCGCGAGTAAGCACAGACGAACGATGATCGGGGCACGGGTGGAACTTCCGTTCATTCGCTTACCAAGCGCCCCCTGAAGCGGATCCATGATGTAGGATAGTAGCATGTGTGCACCTGATGGACGCGCGAGAGCTTTTGTTGTACAAACACCGGTATTATGACCTTCCGCAAGATATTCCGCTGGCTGACGAGTCCACATCTTATGTTTAACAAACTGCGCTCTTTGTATTGGCAAATGCGATTCGACGCTGATTCCACGCTTCTCGTGAACGGGCGTATTGTCGTGAGTGATCCGAAAAAAGTGCGTATCGGCCGAGGTGTTTCGCTGAACGAAGGTGTCTTCTTCGGTGGTAAAGAAACGATAACAATTGGCAATTGGGTGCACATTTCGCCGTATGTAGTCTTGAATACCGGGTCGCTTAACCTCGAAGAGTTCGGCGAACATCGATCGCATCGCTATTTTCCCATTCATATTGAAGATAATGTTTGGATCGGTAGCAACGCGCTCATCAATCCTGGTGTCCGACTCGGGCGCGACTGCGTCGTCGGCGCGGGGGCAGTGGTGACGAAAGACGTAGCACCGTACACGGTCGTTGCCGGAGTCCCGGCTCGTCCCATTCGTACCTTGGCGCCGCAAGGCGAATGACTATGCCGCATGACCGTCTCTGTTTTTTTGTCGATCCTTCCTGGCGCCGGAGCGGGTATCATATACCGCTTCTCAATCCATTCTGGGGAACAATGCCACTCAAGAATTCTCCCTTCGTCAACGATGCGCTCACCACGTACGGTTTTGATCCTCATTGGTATGCAATTTCTAATGATGTTGAAAAAGCAGATGTTATTTTATTACCATATCGTTATCAGACACTTCTTGCACAATATCCTGACATTCTCGGCGCAGCTCTCACGGTTGCGGGGGGGAGTGGGAAACGGGTCGTTATCGACGCGACGGGCGACATTGACTATGACATTTCAATTCCTGAGGCGATTATTCTGAAGTACGGAGGGTATCGATTCTTGAAAAAAAAGAACGAAATTATTATCCCATTGTACGCGGACGATCTTCTCGAACGTTTTTGTGGCGGCGTGCTCACTCCGCGTCCCAAAGATCTGGTGCTAGTCGTCGGATTTGCCGGCTGGGCAGAGACATCTTTTCCGCAACGACTCTATTGGCGTGGTAAAGAAATACCTTTGCGCTTCCATGCATTCTTTGATGACCGATACCGTGCGTTTCGAAAGGGCATCTTCTTTCGTCGCGAGGCATTGCGGCAACTTACGAATGCAAAAGAGGTGCGGGCGAACGTGATTACTCGTCCCACATATTCTGGAAACGTACACACTGTTGCAAAAGACAGCGGTGTTGTGCGCGGAGAATTTATTGAGAATGCGCTCGCATCTGACCTATGTCTCGATATCCGCGGGGACGCAAACGCATCGACGCGACTTTTTGAAATTCTATCCCTTGGACGCATTCCTCTCATCATTGACACGGAAAGGAATTTTCCATTTTCTGAGCAGCTCGATTATCAGTCCTTTTCGATCATCATTGATTTCAGGGATTTGGAAAATTTGCCTCATCTCATCCGCACAAAGTACGACACCATCTCTGAAGATCAATGGATAGATATGCAAGAGCGTGCACGTTCGGCATATCGAAATTGGTTTCGGCCCGATGCACTTACGTCACATCTTGTGAAAGAGCTCCGCAAGCATATATTCTAAATATCAAGGAGAGGCATACTTTCAGCTTTACCGTTGATGTGTATAACGGGGTGTTACGACCCCATTGTGTATATACTAAGCATTATTGAGTCCAATCTAGATATATGCGGCTATTCGTTAGTGTACCGGCTATCGTGTTCGTATCACTCTTCGCGGCGATAGTGTTTGCGTCCGTTATTTCCGGAGCCGTAAGCGTTGGAGCGTCAGCGAACGTTAGAGTCACCGAGTTATCAATTGCAAAACCAACGACTCAAGCTGGCGACGTGCTGCTTGCTACGATCGCAACCGACAGCGGAAGCACAAACGTTGTAACGCCCCCCGAAGGATGGACTTTAGCGCTCCGAACGAGTAACGGAACGAATGTCAGCATCCTTACGTACTGGAAGGCCGCGACAGCCTCTGAGCCTGCGTCGTATCTGTGGACGGTGCGACCGACGACGAATGCAGTCGGAGGGATTACGGCGTACAGCGGTGTTGACCCGGCGAATCCGATTGATGTTGCATCGGGGA
The DNA here is from genome assembly GCA_049306055.1 of Minisyncoccia bacterium. Classification (GTDB taxonomy): domain Bacteria; phylum Patescibacteriota; class Minisyncoccia; order Phycocordibacterales; family UBA2100; genus UBA10103. Next base: position 6,327 of record JBAQPT010000131.1, read on the forward strand.
ATTCCGGGAATAGCGCGAACGCAAGTACGCCGGCTATTACGACGACCGCAGATGGTGCGATGATTGTAGCGTCATTCGCAACGCCAGCAGGGGCACTCGCCACTGGTCACTTCAGCACTCCGGCAGGGATGACAGAAAAATACGACACCGCAAACACCCCAACCGGGCCGTCGCTTGCCTCAAGCGATATGTTGCAAATAACATCTGGTTTGTCGGCGGCCCGATCTTCCAACATCGGCACAAAGCGTAAATGGGCTGCTCAACAAATCGCGCTGAGGCATCTACAAGAACCGCAACAATTCGTCGCTACCGACGACTTCAATGCATCCTCGGATGGTCCACTTGATGGTCAGAATGGTGGCGCTGGGTGGAATAGTGCATGGTCAGGAAGTTCGGCTTTTGAAGTTCAAGGCGGAATAGCGGAGGGGGGATCAAAAGTTGTGAAAGTATCTCAGGAGGGTGGGCAAGAGCCCACAATTAGTCGGAGTTTTAACGCGCGGACTTCGGGTACGTTACATTGGTCGCAGCGGAAAGATGGTACTGATCACACACAAGGGATTGTGTTACTTTCAGGCTCAACCCCCGTAGGACATGTATACATGTCTTCGGCGAACGCGCCGCTGGGCACAGTCTGGGCTATTGGTGATGGCGAAGCGGCGTTTTCGCTAGTGCCGTACACTACGAGCACGTGGTACACCGTTGATGTCGAGTTTGATACAGATGCTGATCAATATCGAGCTTCGATTAATAGCGGCTCTTTCTCGGAATGGCGGGATCTCCAAAATCCCGCTGCGAGCGTTGACACGATTCGAATAGAAACCGGAGCTGACGGATTCGGAACAACGGAAGGGTACTGGGACGACATTCAGATACAGGACTGAAGTTTGGTCTCTCTTGAAGCGAAGGTCGCCTAGTGCTGCATTTCAGTTCGTCGTGTGCCGCGGTTCGCCATGGAGTGGCTGTTTTTGGGCCTTCACTGTCAAAAACCAGAAGGGGACGAGCTTACGCAACCATGGGTGATTGGTCGCATTATGATCTTCGACGAGGTGGAGCCTGCCTTCTTTGAGCCAGCCGTACACTTCCGGATACGTGTGATGTGTAGCGATAGGGGCTGTGTACCAGTCGAATACGTAGTGCGCGTGTGGCTCAAGACGCACAACTGAATTCACGACAAGATAGAGGAAATTGTGAGGGAATTGTCGCGCCAACCACGCTGCGACATCTGAGATTTTGTACATCCACGAAAGCGGCAAGACGTAGACGCCGATGAGACGGAGCCACCAGTCGTTGAATTCGTAAATGAAATTGCCCTTGTGATACAAATGGGCAGAGATGACGCCATTGTCGTTCAAGTGCGAAGCGATAGAAAGAAATGCTTTTCGTGCGTCGCCCGTGTGCATAAGAACACCGTTCGAGAATGCGAAGTCGAGCAATTTCTTGCGGAGCGGGAGTTTGAAAAGATCGCCCTGAATGACATGCATGCCCGGGTCATCTTTCATATTTTTGTACGCAGTGTCGGCGGCAGAAATATCAACGCCGATTACTTCCGCGCCATATGCGCGCGCAACAAGCGAATAACGACCATTACCGACGCCGCCGTCGAGAAGTAGTTTGCCCTTGATTTCTTGTGGCGTAAACAGAATCTTGTAGTCGAAAATGCCCTTCGTCGTTTCGGTGTAAGTGTCGCCTTTCCACCCAAAGCGATCCCAAGTGCGCCATTCGTCGCCGAAATTCGTGATCGTCTTTGCTTTATGCGCAAGAAGGTCATCTGCTTTCGCGATGCGTGCACGTGTACGCTCATCGCCGATCGCTTCTGCTATTTGCGATGCGTATTTTTTGTAGAATGTACCGTTTCCCGGTAGAAGGGAGTCGGGAAGCATGCGTGGGACTCCACCACGTATTACATACCATTGCGTGCACATGGTGCACGCGAGAAGTCCGTCAACGATATGGTCGCCTTCGGTTGATAGTGTTGTGAGTAAGAGATTGCCGCCGCATTCCGGGCATGCCATGTAGTCCAGTAATTTATGGTGCATCCGCGGCATCATATCGTGGGCCGCATCGTTACACAAGATGGTCTCGGATGGTATTGTTCCCTCATGCAGATTGCTGTTATTGCCAACATGCGCTTGCCGACGGAAAAGGCGCACGGGTATCAGACCATGCGAGTGTGCCTTGCGTGGAAGCAGCTCGGGCACGATGTCACGCTCTATGTTCCCAAGCGGCCCAATCATATTTCTGAAGATGTCTTTTCGTACTACAACCTTCCACACGAATTTCAAATTGTTGAAATTAAATGTTTTCCGTGGATGCAGTTTGTCTCGGTGCTTGGGCCGTTTGCGTTTTGGCTGCAATCACTCGCGTTCTTGTGGGCGCTTGGAAGACGGACTATCCCGCGCGATGCAGTTGTTTTTAGTCGCAATCCTGAGGTTATTCGGTATTTCTCCAAAACGCATAGGACCATATGGAATGCGCACACGTCGGCGAGTTCTCGTGCTGCGCAGTTTTTGAATGGAGCAAAGGGGATTGTGTGTAATTCAGAAGGAACTGCGCGCGCCGTCGCCTCACTCGGGCTTCCGACGGTCGTTGCGCGCAATGGAACGGATCCGAATACGTTCCGGGGTCGTGATCGCGATGCGCTTCGAAAAGAACTCGGCCTTCCTGAGGGCCCCCTCGCGCTGTATACAGGACATCTGTATCGCTGGAAGGGTGTCGACACCATTCTTTCCGCAGCGCTACTGTTTCCCGATTGTACGTTCGTACTTGTGGGCGGCACACCGAAAGATATTGCAACGTACCGTAGCCGCATACAGGAACGGAAACTTGAAAACGTACTTTTGCTCGGTCATAAAAAACAACATACGATTCCTCAATATCTTGTTGCCGCAAATGCACTCCTTCTGCCGAATATCGCCGAAACAGACGAATCCGTGAACCATACCTCTCCGCTGAAATTATTTGAATACATGGCGTCGGGTACGCCGATCGTCGCATCAGATCTACCAGCTATCCGCGAAGTGTTATCGCAGCAAAACGCTTATCTCGTGCCAGCGGGCGATGCCGCGGCGCTCGCGAATGCCGTTCGTGAGATTCGAGACGATGATCATGCTGCGCGTAATCGAGCGCAACAAGCGTTGATCGAAGTTGACGAGTACTCATGGGAAAACCAAGCGAAAATCGCTGCAGATTTTATGCAATCACTCGTGTAACGTATGTGCGGAATCCTCGGCTGTACTCCTGGTAATCCTCGCTTTGGACATGCGCTTGAGACCATCCGACATCGTGGTCCGGACATGGGTGGGGAGTCACGTGACGGATTTGATCTCGGGTTCAATCGTCTCGCGATCATCGATACGGCAGAGCGTGCAAATCAGCCAATGTGGGACAGCGAGCACAAGCTGTGTATTGTATTCAACGGCGAAATATACAATTTCCAGGAATTGAAACGTGATTTGGAAAAAGAATTTCACTTCACGACCGCGTCGGATACTGAGGTTTTGCTGTATGGCCATAAAAAATACGGCGCAGCTTTTGCAAAAAAATTGCGCGGCATGTATGCCTATGCTGTGTACGATTCGTCTGCACAAACAGTTACCGTCGTGCGCGACCACGCAGGCATTAAGCCCCTGTATTATTTTTTTGATGACACAACATTTGCCTTTGCGTCCGAAATGAAAGCGCTTGTCGCGCTCATGCGTGACTCAAAATCGCCTGAAATCGATCACGATGCCATCCGACTTTTTTGGGCGTTTGGGTATATTCCGTCGCCGAAAACGCAGTACAAGAATTTCTTCGTGCTTCCGCGCTCGTCATTTCTGACTTTTGATATTTCGTCGAAGGAAATTTCCATCACCGGGTATAACATAGATACGCAACCAGTCACGACTGAGCATGATCTTTTCGATCTTATCGAGAAAAAAGTTATCGATCATCTTGTTGCCGATGTGCCAGTCGGACTCTTTTTTTCTGGGGGAACTGATTCGACAGTGATCGCGAATACGCTGAAGAAAAATAATCAGCCACTAGAAACGTTCAGCATCCGTGTCGCAGGCAGACCGGGAGATGAGCCATATTTTCGAGCATTAAGCACAGAGCTCGGCCTCAATTCGCATGTATACGACTTTGGCCCATCAGATTTCAACGAAATTTATGACGACGTGATGGGGAAGATGGACATCCCTCTTGTTGATACGGCGATTTTCCCGACATACTTCGTTTCAAAAAAAGCGCGCGAAAAAGTGACTGTTGTTCTCTCAGGGGAAGGTGGAGACGAGTTGTTTTTCGGATATCCACGACAGCAAAAACTTCGCGCGATGCGTACTATGCTTGATGCACAACTCACGACAATCGACAAAGCCGCTAATTTTCTACCGCATTTTCCGGGACGTAATCGTATTCTGACGAGTCTTCAGGCCCACTATGAGCCGATTAGTTTTTACCTTCGTGAAATGTCGCCTGTCCGAGCATTTTTGACGAACGAATTTCTTGCCCCCGCAAAACGATTCGTCGCTGAAAACGCGCGCGACCCGCTGTATTTCGATCGTGATCTATACCTTGAGAACATGCTTTTGCGAAAGACGGATCTTGCAACCATGTTTAATTCGCTTGAAGGGCGGGTCCCTTTGCTAGATCCAGACATCATCGCTTCTGCGTCGCATTTTGAATCTTCCTATGACGGCATCGAATTAAAACCACTGCTAAAGAAAATGCTGAAGCGCGATCTGCCGCACGAACTCGTATACCGAAAGAAAAGTGGATTCGGCATGGATTTGTCTGTCGTTCTTGGTCAGTCGGACTCATTCTTAAGAGACCTCACGGCGGCACTTGAATATTTTCGTTGCTCCGATGTTCCTGCGCCCCACTTTCCTGACCAAAAGGCGTTGCGTGATCGTGCGAATGCGGCGTTTGCAATCGTGGCTTTGTATCGAGCGCTAACGTGCTAGGATGCCCGAAATGAGCGTGATACGCACCATCGGAACCGGGATCGCGTGGAATACAGCGGGGACGATCATTGGGAAAATTGTTGGCTTCGCCAATATTTTCATCATTCTGACGCACCTGACCGTGTATGAATACGGCTTGGTTGAGTTGACGATGTCGATCGTGTCGACGATGGGAATGTTCCTTCTTCCTGGTTTAACATCCACCGTGACCGCAGATCTCACCGTAGAGCGCGGTCGGCACGATTTCGGGAAAATGAAAGCGTTGTTCCTCGAATATTTTACATTTACCATTGCGCTCGGCATTCTTGCGTGGGCCGTCCTATTTTTCGGTTCGTCGTACGTCGCGCACTGGACGGGAAACGATCTGATTGATCGTTTTTTCAAAATAGTCTCGTTTCTCTTTCTGACATCGCCTCTCCGAGTTATTACCACTATGCTTGCAGGGGTAATGTTGCGGTATGCCGATCAATCGTTCTACTCCGTCGTCGAAGAGGTCGCGAAGGGCGCGTTTCTCGTTATATTTTTCTTTGTGTTCGCTCGCGGTGCGGACGGTCTTCTATTTGCAACCGTACTTGCTCAAGTCGTCGCGCTTCTTATCTTCTTGCCACGCACCCTGTCTGCGTATCGTGTTTTTGGAGGCGCTGTTGCTGACGTGCGCGAACCACTGTGGAATATCTTGCGAGACCATCGAAAATGGAGTGTGGCGTCGTCATATGTCGGCACATTCGGGCAGAACTTGCGATTGTGGATCATTAAACTAATGCTTGGAACGGAGGCAGTTGGGTTGTTTGCATTCGCGCAGGGGATCGTTGCTCATGCGACAGGTCTTTTTAATTTCTCAACCGTTTTTGCGCCGGTCTTACCGAATTTCCTCGCGGACAGAGCTCGTCTTGGTCAAATCGTTACGAGCGTGACGAAGTATCAGGTGTACATATCTACAGCGCTCGCTGCCGTGCTTGTCGCAACAGTACCGTTTGCGATACCGTATATCTTTCCGCACTATTCGTCAGCTATCCCACTGCTTCTTGTCCTTTTCTTTACGATCGTGCCGAATTTGATCAAAGCATTCCATCTCACTGTATTCCTCGTACTTAAGCATCAGTGGGGATGGTTTGTGATCGAAACGATTAGGACAATCGGAATCGGCATTGTGTTACCCGTCTGTATTTGGTTGTTTGGGCTTCCAGGCATTGCACTTGAGGTCGTACTCACGAGCACGTTTATTGCTGTTGAACGGTGGCGAGGGCTGAAGAAACTCCTTCCCGAATTTTATTTTCGTACTAATGAGTTTTTCCAGATCGACGAGACAGATCGACGCATTTTCAATATGGTACGTGCGCGAATCAAAGAAGTAGCGAATCGTGATCGGAAATCTGGCATACTATGATGATGTATTTCAAACGATTGATGCGAGGCGCCGCGCGGCTTATTTTGAAGCGCGTTGGATACGTAGCATATCCAAAAGCAGTGCTTCCGCTCACGCTTCGCACTATGCGCGCCGCTCGCGTTCTCATCGATCTTTTTGATCGCATCGCGGCGGTCGACGGCGCGGTTGTGGAATGCGGGGTCGGGAAGGGCCGCTCATTTGTTATTCTGTCGGCGCTGGTATTCGATGAGAAAAAAGGCAGAAAGATATGGGGGTTCGATTCATTTGAAGGATTTCCCGAGCCCACCGATGAGGATGCGAGTACTCGTGCGCCGAAAGCGGGAGAGTGGGCGGGTACCTCGAGCGATGATGTTCGTGCCATTGTGCGGACATTCGGAATGAGCACTGAATTTATCCGAGATTCAGTCAAGCTTGTGAAAGGATTTTTTGAGGATAGTCTCGTGTCGTATGACAGAAAACCAATTGCGTTTTTGCACGTCGACGCTGACCTTTACGAATCGTACGTAACCGTGCTCGAGACACTTGCCCCTTTTGTGGCCCCCGGAGGCATAGTCCTTTTCGATGAGTACGGGGAAGAGCATTGGCCGGGGGCAACCCGCGCCGTCGACGAGTTTCTGAGTAAGCATCCGTGGGAATTGGAAAAACATAAGGGTGGCAAGTATTTCTTCATCAAAACATGAGTGTGAGGTGCTAAATGGAGCGTTGGATTATTTTCCAAATAGACGCTATGATCCGAAAGTTCTTAATCACTCCGTATGTCCTTGCTTGCAACGATTCGTGCCGATTTCATCGCCAATAAAGTGTGTGGGCCTGAGGCAGACACCCCGCTGCGCTTTTTAAAGCATTTAGCCTGGGGTCTTACATTTAAACCCGCATTTGCGTGCGTCTTTTGGTATCGCATCAATCGATGGATGTACCTGCGTAAAATTCCTGGATACAACCTTTTGAATGCTCGACGACAATATTGGTTTTCCAATGACATTACCTATTTTGCGGATATCGGGCCTGGATTGTGCCTTGTTCATTATGCGGACGTGAACATTACGCGAGCGAAGTTGGGAAGCAATATCGCAATTATGAGCGGTGTCACAATTGGAAAAAAGTTGTGGGCACCAGTGAACATCACTATCGGGAATTCTTGTTATATCGGAACTGGCGCAAAAATAATCGGTAACGTGACGATTGGAAAAAATGTGATCGTTGGAGCGCTTGCTCTTGTGGATTGTGACGTACCTGACGACAGTATTGTATACGGCATTCCCCCAAATCGAACGATTAAGTCGCGCACGAATCTCAATTCTTCATGAATGTACTCGGACTCAAAATTGATGGTCACGATACAGGCGCCGCATTGATTGTTGGTGAGAAAATTATCGCGATTGCTGAAGAGCGTTTGACCCGCGTCAAACATGCGCCATGGACGTTTCCAGAGAAAGCAATCGAATACTGTCTCGATGCGGCAGGAATTTCTCCCAATGATCTTGATCTCGTGGTCCTTGACAGTACGTCAAAAGTTATCGGGAAAACTGGTGCTCAGATTTTTCATGAAAAGACAAAAGGGCGATTTACAAACATTCGCACGGAAATGATCGGGCATCACGACTCACATGCTGCCGCAGCGTTCCTCTGCTCGCCATTTGATGATGCGGCAATTCTCGTTTACGACGGCAATGGTGACAAGTATGCAACGAATCTTGGCGTTTCCGCAATGGAAACCGAATCGTTGTATCGGGGGACTGGGAACTCCCTCACAGTGATTCAGAAAACCGTCCATTCGAAGTCTGTGCGTCGGTTCCCTTGGACCTTCGGCATCGGTCTTTTTTATACAACGATATGCCGATACTATCTGTCGCTTGGCATGCACAACGAAGGAAAAATGATGGGGCTTGCAGCGTACGGCAATGACTCGTTTCTCAAACAGTTTCCATTCGAGCGTTGGGTTGCAAGTGACCGTGGACAACTTGTGTGCAACGCGCAGTTGAAATTTCAGAAGCATATCGGGACGACAGCGCGTTTGAAGCGGGGGATCGTGCCGTCGCACCCGATTCGGCTTGTGCGAAATGCGCTGAAGCTGCGCTGGGGGCATCTCCGCGACGGGCTCATCCGGCGTCTCGTCAGTCGATTTTCTGACATTTACCGCGAACCAAAATTTTTTGACCCTATTATCTTTCCGCGACCCGCGCGTGATCCAGAAAAAGACACTCTTCCGGATGAATACTACGCTTCCGTCGCGTACGCCGCACAAAAGATATTCGAACGATTTGCATACGAGATCGGTATGCGACTCAGGGCCATCACGAAGAGTGAAAATCTTTGCGTTTCCGGTGGGTGCGCACTCAATATCGACGCAAATCGCAACTTCCTGACTGAGGTAGGGTTTAAAGATCTATTTGTGCAACCTGCATCGTCCGATTGCGGAATTCCGCTGGGTTGCGCATTGTGGGGAAAGCACGTCATTCTAAAACAGCCACGCAATTGGGTAATGAAAAGCGCTGCGCTCGGACGGACTTACTCTGCACACGATATTGATGACGCGATAAAGGCGCGAGAAGGCGAGATCGAATGGAAGATTTCTGAAAATGTTCCAAAAGAAACGGCGAAGCTCATTTCCGAAAACAGCATCATCGGGTGGTTCCAGGGTGGCGCAGAATATGGTCCACGCGCGCTTGGCAACCGATCAATCCTCTGTGACGCGCGCAACAAGGATATGCGCGATATTCTCAATAAGCGCGTGAAGCATCGCGAAATGTGGCGACCGTTCGCGACTTCAATCCTTGCGGAAAACTTGGAAGATTGGTTCGATTTGAAGCCATCGGCGACAACCGCATTCATGCTTCTCTGTGGCATCGTTCACGAAAACAAGCGAAAAGAAGTCCCATCGATCGTCCACGTTGATAACACCTGTCGCATGCAGACGCTCACCAAAGAAGATAATGGTATCTATTACGATCTCGTGAAAGAGTTTGAAAAACTGACTGGCGTACCACTTCTACTCAACACGTCCTTCAATCTCGGTGGCGACCCGATCGTCGAGACTCCCGCAGATGCTCTGGATACATTCTTGCGAACAGACATGGATTATCTTGTTCTGCACGACCGAATCGTATGGAAAAAGAAATAAGCTCGCGATTCAAACAAGCGCTCGTTGTCGTGTTTGTTCTTGCGATCGTGATTCGCACTGCGGTTTTTGCGGGATTATTGTACTACGGCGGTCCTGACGCGCTCGTTCTCGGTGATTCCCGGCATTATTTAGAGCTCGCCGAACATGTTATCTCTGGCGAAGGATACGTGTATGAGGGCATTCCAGAGACGTATCGCGCGCCCGGCTATCCGGCGTATCTTTTGATATTCGTAGCAACGGGCATGCCGCTTATTGTTGCATCTTTGATACAGATTTTTGTCGCAAGTCTTATACCGGTTGCTACTCTGTGGTTTTGTTTTCGTCGACTGCGCATACCGCTCAGAATAAGCATAGTAGCTGCGCTGGCAGTTGCGTTTGAGCCGACAATGGTCTATTACAGCGTCGTTTTGATGCCCGACGTTTTCTTTTCGGTGCTGACGCTTATTGCGGCATGGTGTTTTGTTCGGTGGTGCGATACACCACGCGTGATGTTCCTCATTTCAACGGGCGTCTGTATTGGCCTCGCAAATTATTTCCGTCCTGCCGGTTTATATCTCGGACTCGGACTTGCGTTCCTTGGCGTGATTGTTCTTGCGTACCGACGAATGTTGCAGACGAAACTCGCTCTCTCGCTTGTGCTAGTACCGCTCGTTGCGCTAGTAATTATGTCGCCGTGGTACATCCGCAATAGTGTCATGTTTGGCGCGACCGAGTTTGTGGCATCAAAAACTACGAATCTCTTTAATTATGGTGCGGTTGCGACACTTGCTGCAGCGGAAGGCCGCGACTATGCGATCGTAAAAAAAGAGTTGGTCGAACGGGCGCGTCGCGAGGCACCAGACCCAAATCTGACCTCGTTCGCTGATACGGAATATCTTACCAATGTCTCAAAAGAAATTATTTTCCAGCATCCGAAAGAATATGTAACGACATATCTACTCGGGCTCAATACGTTTTGGTTTTCGGGGAATTATCACTACCTCCTCGGCCGGTACGGAATCATCGAGCGACCCGAACGAGCAACATCGTTTTCGCTCGTGCTTGCATCTGAAGGCCCTCTTGGTCTTGTGCAAGCCGTTATGCGCACGCTCGACGGGTACGTAGCAATCGCGATCGTTGGGAAGGTGTTTTGGGTTGTCGTTGGCATGCTCGCCCTCCTTGGTTTATGGGTGCGGCGAAGGACTCCTGACGCGTGGGTGACGGTGCTTTTGGTCGCGTATTTTTCTGCGACACTCATCGGTACAACGATTGGCGTTGAGGCCCGCCACCGCTACGCGTTGAATCCGTTGCTCTTCGCATTCGCCGCTGTTACTGTGTACGCACTCTATGCATACTATCTCCATCGCCGTCCCCGTCTTTAACGAGGAGAAAAATGTACCAGAACTCCTCAAGCGTCTGCCCGGAGTTCTGAATAGACACACGGGGTTTACGCTCGGTGAGATTGTATTTGTCGATGATGGATCGAGCGACCGGACGCTTGAATTGCTTCGCGAAGGCGCACAAACTGACGCGCGCATCAAGATCCTTTCGTTTTCGCGCAATTTCGGCCATCAGATTGCAGTGTCAGCCGCACTTGATCATGTGACGGGTGACGCGGTCGCTATCATCGACGGCGACTTGCAGGATCCGCCGGAATTTATCCCGGAGCTTGCAAAAAAATGGCTCGAGGGCTATGCGGTTGTGTATGCGGTTCGACGAAAGCGCAAAGAAAACATCTTCAAGCGCGCGGCGTATTCGATTTTTTACAATGTACTCCGTCGCATTGCGGAAGTGGAAATCCCACTTGATACGGGCGATTTTGCGATCATTGATCGTAAGGTTGTTGATGTTATCAAGAGCATGCCCGAACATTCGCGTTTCATTCGCGGTCTCCGTGCGTGGAGCGGTTTTCGCTCCGTCGGCATCGAATATGAACGCCATGCCCGGTTTGCCGGAGAGCCGAAATATACACTGAAGAAACTTATTGATCTTGCAGCGAGCGGCGTTATCGGGTTTTCAACCGTTCCACTCCGCGTTGCGGCGTATATCGGTCTTATCATGACTATTCTTAGTTTTATTGTCGGCATCGGTGTCATCGTACTCAAGCTCGTCTACGGTTCGTCAGTCTTGGGACAAGGCTGGGCATCGCTCATGCTCGCAATTTTCTTTATCGGAGGCATGCAGATGTTTATGCTCGGCGTCATTGGCGAGTATATCGGGCGCACTTACCGTGAAGTTCAGGGACGCCCGCACTACATCGTAAAAGAAAAAATAGGCTTTGATTCTTAATCATGGAAAGCGCTCACTACGATACGTTGAAAATGGCCGAGCAGTCGTGGTGGTATCGTGGCCGCGACGCTGCGATTAAGGTGGCGCTTCGGCACGTAGCAGAGCCGCGCGGAAAAATCCTCGACTATGGTGCCGGCTTTGGCCCCATGTTTTCGCTTCTTTCTTCGTACGGTCCTGTGAGCGCTTTTGAAGTCTACGAGCCGTGTGTTGCGAGACTACGTACGCGCGGGTATCAAGAAGTGTACGATTCTCAAGCGGCGCTTGCTGCGGCGGGTCCGTTCTCAATCATTGGCGCATTTGATGTGATCGAGCATATTGAAAATGATCACGAATTTCTCATGGAGGCACGGAGAATTCTTTCGCCTGACGGCATCGTCGTTGCGACGGTCCCCGCACATCAATTTCTCTGGAGCGACTTTGATGTAATCAACCGTCATTTTCGGCGGTACAGCAAGGCCAACTTACGTACGTTATTTGAATCCGCTGGGTACGAGATCGTGTTTCTTTCGTATTGGAACAAATTTCTTTTTCCTGTCGCTGCGCTCTTGCGTCTCATCGGGAGAGGCGGGGGCGGGAATCTTACGCCGCATCCTCTCGTGAATCGCGTGCTGACAGGGCTTCTTCTCTTTGAAGCTCGACTGTTGCGATTCATACCGTTTCCTGGACTTTCGCTCGCCGTCGTCGCGAGACCGCGTGCGTGATATGCTTTTTGCGATGTCGCGAAAAATGGTTGTCACGGGCGGCGCCGGATTCATCGGTCATCATCTCGTACGTGCACTTTGCGATCGAGGAGACGAGGTACATGTTATCGATCGCGATCTGTCGTTTCGTCGAACACTCCTTGATTCGCGCGCAAAGCTCAACGAATGTGATATTCGCGATCGCGAAAAACTCGCTCCGATTATGACCGGAGCAGACAGCGTTTTCCATCTTGCCGCCGCCGCTGTCGTTCAAGATTCAATTGACCGACCGGTCGAAACAACTGACGACAATGTTCTGGGCGCATGCGCCGTGTTTGATGCCGCCGTGAAGGCAAAAGTTCGGCGTATTGTGAATGTGTCTTCGAGCGCGGTGTATGGTGATCAAAAAGAAGAAATCATGCGTGAAGATATTTCAGCGAGGCCCATGAGCCCCTACGGCCTCCAAAAACTCATGATTGAAGAAATGGCGCAGGCGTGGCATGTGATATACGGCATTGAAACGGTCAGCCTTCGCTATTTTAATGTGTACGGCACCGGCCTTGATCCCCGGGGCGCTTATGCGCGCGTCATGGCGATTTTTCTCCGACAACGTCTTGAAAACGAACCACTCACTATTACGGGCGATGGAACGCAGACGAGGGATTTCGTCCATGTAAACGATGTTGTGCGCGCGACACTCCAAGCGAGTGAGACTTCAGATGTGGGGGGAGGGGAAGTCATCAATATCGGGTCAGGTGTTGCGACATCGGTGAACGATATCGCACAAAATATTGGTGGTGAAGTACGCCATGTCGAATCTCGTTTTGAACAGCACGATACGCGGGCGGATGTCTCGCGCGCTAAAGAATTACTCGGCTGGCAGCCCGAGATGAATCTTGTGGACGGGATGGAGGAATTGACGCGCTCGTTCGGCCTTACGCGCGAATCGAAGTTGTCCTAAACACAAGTCGAAACCACGCAAAATTCCACACGAACGATGCGACGGTCGCGATTATTTTGGCGATTATAACCGTCTGCGAAAAAACATCCGTAGCGTAAATCACTGTCGTGAGTACGTATACAATTGTTGAATTAACGATCATGCTTGACCCAAGGACGGCCGAAAAGAGCGTGAATTCGCGCAAGCTTGCGCGAGATGTCATTCCGAATGACCAGTGACGATGAATAAAGTATGCGCATATATTGACCGCAACAAACGAAAAAGTATTAAACGACGCAAGCAAAATGCCGCTTTTCAATCCTGTAGTTGCGGCGAATGTGATGACGGCGTACATGTCGACAATTGTGTTAAAGACACCAACGATTCCATATCGCACGAGTTGTGGCGCGAATGGCAGCCATCGAGCAACAGCTTGAGAGAGAAATATTCCAAGAAGTGTTGCGCAAGCGAACGCTGCGGCAGAAAAGATAATCCAGCTTCTCGATAGCGAGAGAAGTTCGAGATGCGAAAGGATTGATACAATCAATGCGCCGATTATCGCGGAGAGTGCCGCCCCCACGGCGTAGTCACGCGAATACATGCGGCTATCGTAGCACGCACGAGACTTAATCCAGGAACACCGCGTATCGCGCCTCTTTGGCGAGTGATATATCGTTTTTCAATTCATCGCTTACGGTATACGTTTTTTTGTCGGTCCATTTGTCGGAAGGATAGAATGCAGTGAACATGAGACGATGTTTTGATTTGGCATGACCACCTCGATGGAGGCCTGCCGTGTCGCAAAAAATGACCGTCCCGGCTTTGCCCGTCGCGGAAAGAATTTTTTCTTGGTCAACGGTTTCTTCAACGCCGCCATGTGGAGGATACGAACCTTCCGGTGGTTTCGCTGGATACAACGCGCCGAGGGGTCCTTTAAATTGCGATCCTCGAACGTAGGTAAATGGTCCTGCTTCGGAATCCACGTCGTTCAGATACAAGAAGAATTTCATTTGTCGTTTTTCTTCTGGATCGCGGTGCCATCGTTGTGAGTGTGTGGGGGCCGCATCACCGACCGGCAGCGTCTCGTCGAGCGCCATGTAGTTGAGACGGCGCCACATGTTGTCGTAGGAGTTCACGACATCAAGCATCGTCTTCGATAGTGCAAGCTTGAAGAAAGGGTTTTTGTTGTCGATCTTCGGCGAGCGTTCGAAAAAAGGGAGAAGAAACTGCTTTCGAGCACGCGATTGTTCGGGTTGGGGAAGTGAGCGCATAAATGCCTGTAATTCCTCAAGTTTATTTTCGCCCGGGAACAATTCATCAAGCGACGAGAATGCTATGCCGTCGCGCTGAAGATCCGTCAGAATTTTCTTCTGTGTTTCGGACAGGATTGGACGATGTGCAGCGAAGTGGCTGCGTGCGTCACGGTTTAAAACTGTATACCACACAGGCCACGCGTTGCGGACCATGAAATATCCGCGGCGAATCGGTTGTACGAGGCGGGCTTTTAATCCCAGACTTACTGTTTCGTTCATGGAGGAAGTATATCGTATGCGAGAGAGTCTGCATCTTCTGCGAAGGACCATATATGGTAGTATCGGTGCAATGTCTCAAAAAACTATCGCGATTGCCGCAGCGGAGGATTTCTTCGCCCGCAATATTTTCGTGACCGACTTCTGGCAGACATTCACGAAAGCGAATGCAGACGCAGAGATCGTCCTTATTGTTGCTCCCGACAAAAAGGAGCGTTTTTCGCAGTTGTGCGCAGGGAATAACATATCGGTAGAAACCTTTGCCCCTGCTCGGCAGTCTCGGCTTGAACAATTGGTTCTGACAATGGCCCGGAGCGGCATCAGAAGCCATACGAATCTCTGGTCGAAAATGCATGCGTATCAAGAAGGGTCAGCTGGGTTCTTATCGACGACTCTCAAGCGACTGCATGCGTTTCTCTTTGGCGGCAGTGTTCTCTACAAGCAATTTTTGCGACACTGCATTCTTAGTTTCACCGACTCTTCAGCAGCAGCGCTTTTCGAGAAGATACACCCCGATGTTCTCATTTCATTATCAGTCACGAATTTTGATTTTGATGTTCCGCTTCTGCGAGAAGCAAAGCGCCGAAGTATTCGTACCGTTGGCATGACGAGAAGCTGGGACAGCTTATCGAGCCACGGGCTTATGCGTGTTCCACCCGACATTCTCGCTGTTCAGAATATTTTTCTTAAGGAGATGGCCGAGCAGTATCAGGCAATTGATGTTGCAAAAAATCCGGTTCATGTAGTCGGCATCCCGAATTATGACGATCTCGATACAGCTGCAGTCGAAAGTCGAGAAGTGTTTTGCGCGCGGCATGGTCTCGATCCAAATAAGAAACTCGTTCTTCTCTGCGGGATGGGAGAGTTTTTCTTCAAGCGCGAAGGGGATTTTGTCGATATTTTCGAGCAGCTGATAGAAAATGGATCAATTAAAGGTCCGGTGCAAGTTTTGTTCAGTCCGAATCCGAGATTCAAAAGTCCACTCGAGCGTACGAAGGGGAAAAAACATGTACATGCCGTCCAAGCGGAGCTCCGTCATTCGCAAGATCTCGTCACGCTACTTCACCATGTCGACGTTGCTGCGATGGGTGCCTCGACAATCGCAATTGACGCGTCGCTTGTGGGAACCCCGTTCGTCTGTCTCGGCTTTGACGGCACAGCGAAGCGGGGAGAAGTTCCATACTGGCTTTCAGTGGAGCGTTTGTATGACACGTACACCCACTTTGAGGATTTGATCGCGACGGGGGATGTGTCTGTGGTAAAAAACTCAGACGAACTTGTTCAGAAAATCAATCGTGCGATCGGAGATAGATCGTTGGGTGCGGATGGCAGAAAGAAAATAGTGGCGCGGTTTGTTGAACCTCTTGGCGGAGCCGGGAAACGACTTGCTGAGGTATTTTCTAACGCGTGCATATAATGAGCATATGACAGCGTCCACAATTCGCGCAGTTGTTTTTGACGGACTCGGTGTCTTTTTTGGAGAGACAGTATTAGTCGATAAAACCAATGGCGAAGTAC
>JBAQPT010000132.1:0-4900 GCA_049306055.1 Minisyncoccia bacterium
GTGAATAAGGGCAAAAAATCCGGTGTCATTTACAACATAAGCCTTGAAGAATCATTGGCGATGGATCTCAGAAGCTTAGATTGGCAATTGGCAAAGAAAGATCACGATATTGTTGAAATCCCCCGCATTCAAAACACATTATCGACTTTAGTGCTTGATCTGCATTATTTGCATATTGCAAATCTATACCCCCTACCGAGCTTGCAGGAATTAAACCGAAAAGAAGAAAAGTACCAGAGTCTGCTCGACCGTAAGAATAGGCGAATTGCCTTGCTGCGACTGCTGGATTATGAACAACTTTTGCAAATTAGGGATGCAATTGAAATTGATAGTCATTCTGAGCATGGGCTGGGATTTAAGTTCAAGGAGTCTTATAAATATGTTCGATCTACTACTGCCTGGTTGCCTGTATCCGATAAGCAGAAGGTTGAGAAAGAACGGACTATGTACTTGGAGCACGTAACGAGAGTCTACGGTCTAGTCAAAGAATTATCAGGAAGCAGACTGCAGAAACTAAGAAAACAATTCCTCGAGTGGGATGAATTGCTCGGATCAAACACCGTTAGTTACGCACTGCAGTGGCTGTGGCGCCTGATTAGCGGCGCTATAGGCTTTTTGGTCGCTCAGTTGCCTCCATTTCATTTTTGATGCGGCATGAGCGATATCTTGAAGGTTTTGGATTAAGAGTTTTGAATCTGGTATCGTTAGGGTCACAAGTTTTTGACTTGGCATGGGCATGCGATAATCCCCGCATGCCCCCACGAAGCTCCGATCGCCCTTCGCACTGGCCAAGTCCACGAGAATTAGTCGAACGAAGCTCTGGCTACAAGGAGATCATGAGTCGGCCTGAGGTTCGAAAAAAAATCGCTGAATACATTTTACAGTCCGCAAAACCTGAACTTATAGCTTACAATGCGATCAATGATCGCATCGCTGATGAGTTTAGTGTTCAATGCAGAACTGCATATCATCATCTATTAAGTAGTCGAGCAAAGAGGACTGATTTCGTATTCGACAATCTTATCTGCACTGATCCCGCGTACGTTCAGTTCATTTCGCACCGAGGTTTCCACGATATTTACAACGAGGTGTTGAAAAAATGTAACGCGTCCCCGCAGGACTATTCGGAAGACTCCGCTCAAAAAGCGGTTACCGTCGCAAATGAAATGAAAAAGCACTTTGACTTGGATACGTTTCTTTTTACAAAATTCTTCATGGCCGACAATACGATCCATGCACGAGTTCTCGCGGCGGTACAGTCGCAATAACGCAGTGCGAGTAACCTTGATGTATGAAAAAAGAGAAATTTCCCTTCTTCGCTGCATCGCATTTGATACTGATCGAGGACGACAAAGTTCTGCTTTCGCGTAGGTTCAACACGGGATGGAAAGATGGTTTCTATAGCGTCATTGCGGGGCACATTGATGGCAATGAGACTGTTGCCGCATGCATGGCTCGTGAAGTAAAAGAAGAAGGAAATCTCGATATTCGCGAGGAAGATCTCGATGTCGTCCATACGATGCACCGCATTACCGATTACGGCGCCGAGTATATGGATTTCTTTCTTGTGCCTAAAAAATGGTCAGGTAAGCCGACGATTATGGAAAAAGATAAGTGCGATGAATTGACGTGGTATCCGATTAATTCGCTTCCCGAAAACATGGTTCCCTATATTCGTCTTGCGCTTGGACACATTCAAAATGGCGTTACGTTTTCGGAGTTTCGAGAATGAAAAACGCGAGAGCCGAAACCCTCGCGTCGAGATCTAGCAGACGTCCTATTGATCGGAAGATTCGAGCTGCAGACCCTTGCTCATCTTAGCCTTGGCTTCCTCATAATACGGACCATACTCGTCTGGGTCCGTGAGGCCGAACAGTTTCGCTCGGTCAAAGCTGGCCCTGAAATCATGCCGAGCTTTCTCCTCCTTCATTCCAGGGATCGCATCGCCGTCGGCGTGACTACGACGATATTTGTCGTTGACTTCCATCGCCTGCAGTACCAGCAGTGCCTTGTCGACGAGTGCGCTGCGAACTTTCTTTTCAGCCTCCTCTCTTGTGAGCATACTAAACTCGGTATGCATGACGCCCACGAAGCAGAGCAGCTCGCCGAACTCGTAGCCGAACTCATCTTTTGCGGTCGCGTACTCGGATACCCGACGCGGAGCGCTCAATTGCGCAACCCCGACCAAAGCTCCGCCAACCAGGAACACAATCGCAACACCGAGAAGCGGTAGCGGCCGTGCACTCAGAAAGACCTCCGGTGATGTCGAACTCATGTCGCGATTGACAAGAGCAATCATCACGAAAAACGAAATGATCGTGATGGTACCAGCGATCGTTAGCACGAGTTTGCGTTTTTTCTCTGCTGCGATGCTGTTATGCGCAGCTGCGACAGGATCTTCTACCTTATGCACTCGCCATGCATTGCGAATGTACTTGGGAAGCCATCCTCTGCGGTCCATGAATATGACCTGTGTAGGTGAGAGACTCATCTCAATCACTCCATACCTTGTTTCAGACCGTCTACGGTCAGAGTAGTGAGGGCTTCCGGCCCCCTCTTTGGACTTCCGGCCCAAAGAAGTTTTTCACCATCTCTTTTCCCCGCCAAGGCACGCGGGGCTGTCGTCACTATGCAATTTTGCGCATCGGAGAGCAAGTCGGGTACAATACGCCCATGCACTACCTCCACACCATGGTTCGGGTTTCAAATCTTGAAAAATCGCTCGATTTTTATTGTCGCATTTTTGGTCTCGTTGAGTTTTCGCGGCGGGATGATGAGAAAGGACGATATACGAATGTGTTTTTGAGGGCGCCGGGCGATACGCCGACTGAAGCGCACAAAGCTCCCCTTCTTGAACTAACTTACAACTGGCCTCCTGAGACAGGCGAACCAGAACGGTACACAAATGGGAGGAATTTCGGCCACCTTTGTTATGCCGTCGACAACATTTACGATTTTTGCGAGCGACTGCAAAAAGAAGGCATCATGATCAACCGCCCGCCGCGCGA
The DNA here is from genome assembly GCA_049306055.1 of Minisyncoccia bacterium. Classification (GTDB taxonomy): domain Bacteria; phylum Patescibacteriota; class Minisyncoccia; order Phycocordibacterales; family UBA2100; genus UBA10103. Next base: position 3,009 of record JBAQPT010000132.1, read on the forward strand.
CGGGCGCATGGCGTTTGTCCGATCTCCGGACGGCATTTCGATCGAACTCCTCCAGATCGGCGAGTCGCTTCCCCTTCAGGAACCGTGGGCTTCGGCGCCCAACGTCGGCACGTGGTAGTAGAACGCGTAAAAATATCCCATTAACATCGTTACGGGGGCCCTGCGTCGCCCTCACCGTATACTCGGATACGGCTCGGACGCCGCTTTCCCCGCGCCTCGTTTCTGAAATATTTTTCCGGGTTCTACAGAGAAAGGGCCCCAGCTTGCGCCGGAGCCCCAATGCTTGTTTCGAGCTTTACTCGAATTCAGTTGTTGCTGGTGGCTTATCGGTTGGATCGAACCATGCGCGAACAACTCCCGGATGTGTCGGCAGAACTCGTTTGATCTCATTCACCACTTGCTTCGGGAACCATATCCCTTCGCCAGTCATGAAGTCGACAGTCTCGATTGCGCGAACCACGATTGAACCGCGATACACGCGGGCATCACCTTTGACGCCGGTGGTGTCCACGTTCACGTACGCTACGACTAACTGTGAGATCGTGTCGTAGAGGTTGTGCCGGATCAGGATTTCGCGTACGCGAGCATCTGCCCAACGGACAACATCGAGCCTCTCTGGTGTTGCCGGAAACCCGACAACGCGTAGGAATAATCCGGGACCCGGGAAGGGCTGGCGATTCCATACGCTTTCGGGAAGTCCGACTTCTTTGGCAAGTGCCCGTACTTCGTACTTGAACAAGTGATCAATCGGATGCCACTGCAACAGATTGCCAAAATCGAGTCCCACGTTGTGATGCGACTTGATGAGAGCACCACCTGTGGCTCCTGATTCGATCCGATCTGGCGCGAGCGTGCCTTGCAATACCGCCGTCGCGTTGAAGTCCTGTGCCGCCCTGATAAAGAGCGACGTGTAGACTTTCTTGAACCGCTTACGTTTCTCTTCGGCGTCGATCGTATCGTGCATGACCGCGTTGAACTCATCGCGGGCATCCATAACTCGCAGATTCACACCCGCGGCTTTTGCATGTGCTTGTATTTCGTCGAGTTCGCCTTCGCGCAGATGTCCACCATCGATCGTGACGGCGAGCAGTCGGTCTTTGAGAACCGGTGCGAGTATCGTCGATACCGTAGTGGAGTCGACGCCACCGCTAAAACCGAAGATCACTCGTTCGTTGCCGAGACGAGCGATCGCATCCTCTTGAATCGAGGTGACTACCGATTTCGGAGCCCAGTCTTGCTCGCAACCTGCCATTTTGAGGAAGTTGGTGAGCATTGCCTTGCCGTGCGGAGTATGACTGACTTCGGGATGGAATTGAACGCCATATATAGTTCCATCAGTCATCATTGCGGTTGCGTGCGACTTCGCATCTACGTCGTAGCCGCTGACCGCGAGGGCCTTGAATCCCTCCGGTACTTTCGTCACCGTGTCGCCGTGACTCATCCACACGCTCTGTACCAGTGAGCCTGCGAACATTCGGTCGTTTGCCGGACCAACGTATTGGATTTGTGATAACCCATACTCTTTGTGCTCTATCACCGACTTCACCTCACCGCCGAGATGATTGGCTAGCCATTGCATGCCGTAGCAGATTCCGAGGATAGGAATCTGTTCTCCATCTTCGCACCGGAGAGCGAATATCTCTTCGGGCGGTTGCGGTGCGTCGTTGTCGTAGACGCTTGCTGCTCCGCCAGAAAGAATGACGGCTTTCAACGGATTCTTCACGAGCCAACTGCGAGCGCGCTTGGGATCGAGGATCACCGAGCGCACGCCAAGTTCGCGTAAAGTGCGTTCTATGAGAAGCGTGTACTGCGAACCAAGTTCAATGATGGCGATGTGTGGTAGCGACATGTCTGCGCCCTTTCTGTCAATGATCGAGTCCAGCCTTCAGAAT
>JBAQPT010000133.1:0-7022 GCA_049306055.1 Minisyncoccia bacterium
CGCTTGATCGTCCATGCGCGGGTTTCTTTTTCTCCCGTTGTAAAAAATGAAATGAGATCAAGAAGTTTGTAGCCACCTTTGATGAGATCGTCCAGGCCGTCGCTCGCAACTCCTAATTCACGACGGAATTCGTTTTTCTCGTCGCCGTGCATGTCTGAAAGGTCATTTTCAACGCCAGCGTCGACAAAAACGGATTGCGCGTTTTCCGCTGCCAGATGCGATTGCAAAACTCTCCAGCGCTCACCTGCTTCCGCATCCATGTTTATTGCTCCGCTTTTACGATTCAATACATACAGAATTGGTTTTGCCGTGAGCAAGTGCAATCCTTTTACGATCTCACTTTCTTTTTCGTCGAGGATCACCGTTCGTGCAGCTTTGCCCGTTTTCAAAACGGGAACAATTTTGCGAAGAACGTCTCGCTCGGCAACAATCGCCTTGTCGCCGCCTTTCGAGTCGCGTTCAAGACGTTCAAGTCGCTTGGAGGCCGATTGCTCGTCTGCGAGGATGAGTTCAAGATTAATGACATCGATATCACGCAGTGGGTCAACGTCGCCGTGCACGTGGTGAATGTCCTCGTCATCGAAGAGACGTACAACTTCTGCGATTGCGTCTGTTTCGCGAATGTTGGTGAGGAATTGATTCCCGAGGCCTTCTCCTTCCGACGCTCCTTTTACGAGGCCAGCGATATCGACAAATTCAACAGCGGCAGGCACTGTCTTTTCTGATTGCGACATTTTGGAAAGCGCATCAAGACGATTGTCTGGCACCGCGACAACACCGACGGACGGATCGATCGTCGCAAAAGGATAATTGGCAATAAGAACACCCTTTCGGGTCAATGCATTAAAAAGCGTGGATTTTCCCACGTTTGGAAGGCCTACTATGCCTATAGAAAGCGACATTTGAGGAATACTAGCGCATTCGCGCTTTTTGTGCCATTATTTTTTGACCGGACAGATGCGATCCGGTGTTTCAGTGCAGAGGAGACGACGATGATACCCGAAGGCATGTCACTGTCGGACCAGAAAATTTATACTGCAGCCGGCGTCGCGCTGTACGTATCCGCGGCTCTGATTGTGGTGATCTCAATCGTGATGATCGCCAGCCGCCTAGCGTAGGCATTTCTAATCGTCGTATAGATAGATCCTTGGGGTCGGCAATTGCGCCGACCTCTTTTATTTATTGTCCTTGCATGCCCAAATGACGCACCCTCGTCATCCATCGATTCTTTCTTTCTTCAGGCGTATTCTCAGCCGGACCATACCACGTTGATCGCACCGAAAACCCTGCAAACCACAAAATTCCCCAACGCAGTTGCGCATTTACATTGCCGGGCAGAAAGCGGACAAGCCACGGCGCGGTGCCGCTGGTCATAATGATGCGCGCGGTTTTTCCGCGGAAAAGACGGTGCCAAAAGATGGTCCGCGCTCCCGCTTTCGTTTTAATGTATCGAAACGCAGATCCCGGCAGCCACGCGCGATCAAAAAGTCCCTTTAGAATCGCAGGCATCCCTACCCACCAGACCGGATAAATAACTACAAAGTGATCAGAGGCTTGTACCAATTCTTGAAAACGCTTCAGATCCGGCTCAAGCTCTTGCATTGCTCGATATCCCTTATGGAGGATCGGGTCGAATTGCATCTCCCCGATATTCATTCGGGTGATTTCGTGACCGGCTTCGCGTGCGCCAGCCTCATATGCATCGGCAAACGCCCCGCACATGCCGCTTTTATCTGGGTGACCGAGAAGTAGAAAAACTTTCTTTTTCTTCACGTTGAATAGTGTATCATGCGGTATAAGTTGTTTTTTACTGCGAGTGTTTGACGAAGCTGTTCCAAAATGTTACTATACAAATATCTTATTTAGCACAATTTCTGCATGTCATATCTCCGATCACTAAAGGCGCTTCTTATCGCCTACAAATGGTACGTCCTCGTTGCTCTTGTTGCCATTATTGCAATAGGTGCACTTATTTGGAGCAACAGCGGCTCTGAAGTAGCGGAAGTTGAAGCGGGTCCTCGCCAAGTTCGTGTTGCTCGCGTTATTGACTTGATGACCGGTGGCAATGGGCTTTCTGTCGTTGCAGAAATCCAGTCGGTCAGCGAAGCAAAGATTTCAACTGAAAGCGGCGGGCGTATTACCCGCGTTCGGGCATCGCTCGGTGATCGCGTTGGCGCAGGACAAGTATTGGCAGAAATTGAAAATAGCTCTCAGCGTGCGGCCGTTTTGCAAGCAGAAGGGTCGCTTGATGTCGCAAAGGCGTCAGCTGCCGGAGCTAAAGAATCTGCTGTGCCGACTATTCTCGGAGCGTACGCGGCAATGGATACTGCCGTTGAAGATGCGGTTGGTCAGATTTTCACAAATCCCGAAAGCTCGCAACCAGGATTTACCGTAAGTACGCGTGACACGCAATCACTTGCTGTTATTACGCAATTGCAGCCGACATTCCGCACGGTATTGCAGCGACACGACGTGCAAACTGCAACTCTTTCAGAATCATCCGACCTTAAAGCCGAACTCACCACAACTGAAAAGGAACTGCGCGACGTGCGTACGTATCTCGATGCGACACTTAAAGTATTGAATGCGGGCGTCCCGCGTGACGACGTGACGATCGCCACCATTTCTGGCTATGTCGCTGATGTAACGGCATCCCGCGCAGCAATTAACGCGTCACTTTCAGCCGTTACATCTGCCCGCACGTCACTGGAGGCGTCACAGACCGGGACCGTTTCCTCAACTGACGCAGTGATTAAGCAAGCTGAAGGCGCGTATCAGGCCGCCCTTGCGAATCTTGAGAAAACAATCATCCGCTCCCCGATCGCCGGAACCTTGAATAACTTTACGGTTAAGCTCGGTGATTTTGTTGCGCCGACACAGCAGGTTGCAATCGTTTCCAACAACGGCGCCTTGCAAGCAGTTGCCTACGTCACCGAGGAAGACAAAGCGCGCGTCGCTGTCGGCCAAAAAGTAACGATTGAAAACGACATTTCAGGGACCATCACGAGAATTGCACCGGCACTTGATCCGGTCACGAGGCGCATTGAAATTAAGATCGGTCTTCCGGCGACTGCCAACACTGTTCTTACTAACGGACAATCAGTCCGCGTCGAGCTAGCAAACAGCGGTACAAAGCCAACTGCGACGACTGAAAATGGCATACTTTCAATCCCGATCACTGCACTTAAGATCGAAGCAGACCGCACCACCGTCTTCGTCGTTGAAGGTGACCGTTTGGTTGCAAAGGAAATTACGATTGGCAAACTTTCTGGCGCCTCGGTGCAAGTAACCGAAGGACTCTCCGCAGATACAGAAATTGTTATTGACGCGCGAGGCCAAAAAGACGGCGATACAGTGCAGGTTGCGCGCTAACACGTATGCTTCCGCTTTGGAACTTTTTCCTCAAAAAGCGTCAGTTCACGATACTGCTCATCGTGGCGCTGATTGGCGCCGGAACGTATGCGCTTCTTGTCATTCCGAAGGAAAATGCGCCGGAGGTGCGTATTCCCGTCGGTATCGTTTCTACCGCTTTTCCTGGCGCTTCAGCTGAAGACGTTGAACAACTTGTCACCAATGAAGTAGAAGCGGGTGTTGCGAATCTCGAGGGGCTCGATACGCTCACCTCGAGTTCTCGTGAAGGGCTCTCAATGGTTACGGTGCAATTTGACGCGACTGCAGATCTTGATAAATCGTTGCAAAAACTACGCGATGCCGTTTCTGCTATAAAACCGAATTTGCCCCAAGAAGCGAATGACCCGGTCGTCAGCGAGATTAATTTTGCGGAGCAGCCAGTCTTGATTCTTTCGGTGACTGGTGAATATGCGCCTGCGGTGCTTACCCAGCTCGGCGAGGACATTAAAGACGAACTTTTGAAAGTCTCGGGCGTCTCACGCGTCGAGGTTTCGGGCGTCCGCAACAAAGAAGTACAGGTCGTCGTTCAAAAAGAAATGCTTGATCAGTACGGCATTCGCCTGAGCGATGTGGTTTCCGCTATTCAAACGTCAAATGCAAAATTGCCGATCGGCTCCATTACAGTCGACAACGTCGAGTACGCACTCAATTTTGAAGGCGACATTACTCACGCCGACGAAGTTGGTGAAATTGCAATTACAACTCAAACAGGCGCGATTGTGTACGTCCGCGATGTCGCGGATATTGTCGATGGTGTCGAACGCGAAACAAGCATTTCTCGCGCATCACGAGATGGAGCGCCGTCAGAATCGTCGCTGACGCTCAGCGTATTCAAGGGCGCCGGTGGCAACATTGCCGACACCGCCAACGCGGTAAAAGAGAAGCTTGCAGAATTGCAAAATGGCATGCTTGCGGGAAGCTCTGTTGTCATTTCACTTGACCTTGGCAAAGAAGTGGAAACCAGTCTTTCTGATCTTACGGAAGTTGGATTCGAAACGATGATCCTCGTGATGCTGACACTGCTTGTCACCATTGGCTGGCGCGAATCTCTCGTCGCCGCAGTTTCTATTCCGCTTTCCTTCCTCATCGCCTTTATCGGGCTACAACTGAGTGGCAATACATTGAACTTCGTTTCGCTTTTTGCGCTCATTCTTGCAATTGGTATTCTCGTCGACTCCGGAATCGTGGTTACTGAGGCGATTCACACACGCATGCGGCTCTTTGCAACTAAGGAGGAAGCTGCACAGGCTGCGCTCCGAGAATATGCATGGCCACTCATCGCGGGCACACTCGCAACGGTCGCGGTATTCGCTCCCCTCTTCTTTATTTCCGGCATCGTCGGACAATTCATCAAATCGATTCCGTTTACCCTCATCTTCGTTCTCTTCGCATCGATCTTCGTTGCGCTCGGTTTGGTGCCCTTGATCGCGATCATGTTCACGAAGAAGGAATCCAATCGCCTCGAACAAAAGCAGGAAGAATACACGCACCGATTCCAGGAATGGTACCGAGGATTTCTTGGGCGTCTTCTCGACAATCGACGCCATCAAAACGCCTTTATGTGGCTTATCGGTGTTGGCTTTGTTCTCGCGTTAGCACTTCCGATTTCCGGCCTTTTGAAGACGACATTTTTCCCTCAGGAAGACATCGGATATGTCCTTATTTCTATTGAAAAACCGCGAGGGACAACGCTCGCGGAAACTGATCTTGTCGCGCGCCAAGTCGAAGAGGCACTGTACGGAAACCCAGACATCGATTCCTTTGCGACCACCGTGGGCGGATCCAGCGGCCTCACGGGTGACATCCCGACAAGCGGTGGCAATCTCGCCAACATCACGATCCTGTTGAAGGAAAAGGATAACCGCGAGCATACCTCGACTGAAGTTGTACAGACAGTGCGTGAGAAAATTGGCACGATTCCAGGGGCGACGATTCGTGTTTCGGAACCGAACAATGGCCCGCCATCTGGAGCTCCCGTTCTCATTACCTTTATGGGCGATGACCTCGATGAGCTTGAGCGCGTCACGTTGAATGCGGAGCGACTGCTCGCATCGATTAATGGCGTTTCCGATGTTCAATCAAGCGTTAAAGATAACGGACTCGAATTCACGCTAGCGATTGATCGCGGTAAAGCGGCTTCGCTCGGCCTCTCGCCGGCAATGATAGCGCAAACACTACGAACGGCCGTTCATGGTGCGACTGCAACAACGATTCGTGACGCCGAAAACGACATCGATGTCATCGTGAAATCGGACCTCAATCCTGTCTACGACGACCCTTCGGAAACGACAATTGTGGATCCGGATACGCTCCGCGCGATTTCAATTCAAACGCCGAACGGCCCCGTCCTTCTTGGTTCTGTGTTAAATACGACAATCGACCGAGGAAAAAGCAGCATCAGTCATGACGACCGAAAGCGTATCGAGACGGTTTCAAGCCAGGCGATTGGCGTGACGCCGATTGATGTCACGAGCGAATTTGAAAGACGCATCAGTGAGCTCCAAATGCCTTCTACAGTCACTATGAAAATCGGAGGAGAGACGGAAGACGTGAATCAATCGTTTGCAGAAATGGGCTTTGCCGCGATCGCAGGCCTTGTTCTCATGCTCGCGATTATGGTGATGCAATTTAATTCGCTGCGCCATGCGCTCTACCTCATCCTCATGGTTATCTTGTCGCTGATCGGCGTTTTTGGAGGCCTCTTTATTACCGCGCAGACGCTTTCGTTCTCGTCCGTCGTCGGTATCATTGCGCTTGCCGGAGTCATCATCAATCACGCTATCATCCTTACCGATTCGATTCATCGTTTGACGAATACCCGCACCGATCTTTCGCAGCGTAACATCATCATTGAAGCTGCTGTTTCGCGTCTTCGACCCATCTTCCTCACCACGATTACTACCGTCATCGGTATGGTACCGCTTGCAGGAGCGACAGCGCTTTGGGGACCCCTCGCCTTTGCGATTATGTTCGGTCTCGCGTTCTCAATGATCCTGACCCTTGTATTAATTCCGATACTCACCTACCGCTGGCCGGGTAGTTGGAACGTTGGACGATAAAAACGGGTTTTCCGTCGATCCCCGAGGCAGAGCCTCGGGCATTCGCGGAAAACCATCATGGCGTTTTTGCTCGAATATGAGCGCCCGACGGGCGTACTCGCTTGAAAGGGCGGCGATTCATCCTCGCCCCAGAGGGGCGAGGCGTTCTCGCCGTCCAACGAGTAAACGTGTTGCGTCAATCTCCGTCGCCACTGCGGCGACTACGCGTTGCTGGTTTAATGAATTCTCCAAACGTGTCGCGTTTGCCGATCTTGTCGAACATCATGTTACGCAAAGTTTTGAGGCTGAAATACAATGCAAAAAGGAATGCGACCGCGAGCAATTCACGCTCCAAGAATGCCAGCATGTGCCCGTCGGCGTAGAGTGAAAGCGCAAGGAGTTCGTAAATGACAACACCAATACCTGCAGCCACTGCATTTCCGAGCATTGAGAGCTGATTTTTTGGATTCGTGAGCGCTCCTAGGATTGCAATAATAAGCGCTCCGCCGATCTCAAATGGGAGGATCATCGGCATTGTAGAAGCCAAAAATGGCGCAAAAACGAGCATTACAG
>JBAQPT010000134.1:0-1751 GCA_049306055.1 Minisyncoccia bacterium
CATCGGCACCGATTTTACGGGCGGTTCTTTGATTGAAGTGCGGTATGCCAACGACCTGCCTGCCAGCGAGGCAGGACGTCCAGCTCCCGAAGCACTTTCTGCAGCGCTCACCGGTGCCGGGCTTGAAAGTGTAACGGTGCGCGGTGCGGGGGAGAATTCCTACATCGTGCGCGCAGCACCGCTTTCCGCAGAGGCACGAACGGCGCTGCCGAATGCGCTTGTCGGCGGTACGGTAGAAAAGCTCTCTGACATTGGTCCGTCGATAGGCTCAGAGCTTCGCTCGAAAGCATTGATTGCCGTCGCTCTTGTCGCGCTGTGCATCGTCCTCTACATCGCGTTCGTCTTCAGGAAAGTTTCAGAGCCAGTTTCGAGTTGGTGGTACGGGCTCATCACCGTCGTCACCCTCATTCATGACATTATCGTACCGCTCGCCGCGTTTGCCGTTTTCGGGTATCTCTGGGGCGCACAAGTTGATACGCTGTTTGTGACGGCAATTCTTACGGTGCTCGGTTATTCCGTCCACGATACGATTGTTGTTTTCGATCGCACACGCGAGAATTTGCGACTCAACCAGGAAGCCAACCGGAAAGAAGATTTCGAACTCGTCGCAGGCCGCTCGGTCGAGCAGACCTTTGTGCGTTCGGTGAACACATCGATGACGACGCTCATCGCGCTTGGCGCACTCTTCTTCCTCGGTCCCGTTGCAACGCAAGATTTCGCGCTGACGCTCATCATCGGTATCGTTGCCGGTACCTATTCATCGATCGCGCTCGCAACTCCGCTTCTCGTGAGCGTCGCCAAGTGGCAGGGCAAAGCATAAGGCGCGATTGGACGATCGCGCCTTGACGGGAAATCTCAGACTCTTGGCGGCAAACCGAGATAAAACCACTCGGACCACTGTTGCATCTTGATGCGCGCTTTCTCTCGCATTTCTCGTGACTCGCGGAGAAGCTCTTCTCTCTTCCTATAGTTCTCGCTCATGCGGAACGGCAACCTTTCCGCCTCACGTTCTTTGTCACGCGCCTTTCGTTCAAGATCAAGTGCCTCGGCGTGGAGTGATTGCGACATGTGAAGTGTCCTCCGCTAATTCATTCTTCTGAGATACTAGCCGCTGTCGAACCACACAGCAAGTTGGTCATTTGATACTATAGCCACATATGGACGTCAAAATCGAAGAAAGCTGGAAGAAGTACCTTGCTTCGGAATTTGAAAAGCCATATTTTAAGGAGCTTACCGATTTCGTAAAAAACGAATACAAGACAAAGAAAATCTATCCGCCGCCGAAGGATATTTTTCGCGCGTTTGATCTTGCACCATTCGACAAAGTAAAAGTCGTGATTCTCGGCCAGGATCCGTATCATGGGTCAAACCAGGCAAATGGGCTGTGCTTTGCCGTCCACGAAGGAATTCAAACGCCACCGTCGCTCAAAAATATTTTCAAAGAAATAGAAAGTGATCTGGGTTGCGAAGTGGATCGCAACCCAGACCTTTCTCGTTGGGCGAAACAAGGCGTTCTGCTATTGAACGCGACGCTCACCGTAGAAGCAGGGAAGGCGGGTTCGCATCAACACAAGGGCTGGGAGGAATTTACTGACGCTGCGATCAAAGCTCTGAACGATGAGCGTGAAAACCTCGTCTTTATTCTCTGGGGCAATTACGCAAAACAAAAAGGCGCGCATATCGATTTTTCAAAACATTGCATTCTCGAAAGCGCGCACCCGTCGCCATTTTCCGCCGACCGATTCTACGGC
>JBAQPT010000135.1:0-12708 GCA_049306055.1 Minisyncoccia bacterium
GTTGTATTTGCTCAGGCTGCTGCGCGGGCGCCGCTTGCCCGCCTTGACTCGCTGGCGAGGCAAGCGAAGCTTGTCCGCCTCGGCTTGCCTCCGGCGAGACGGGCGGCGCGGGTTCAGAAATAATCGGAGCCACTATTTCGGGTGCCAGTGCAGGAGGCGTTTCCGATACTTGCTCGACGATGGGTGGTGGGATCGGCGGAGGAACGGGATCGTTCGGAACATCTGGCTCGCTCGCGACCGCGGTTTCTACAACAACAGGTTCAACACTCGGCGGCGCAACATCCACGCTCACAGTTTCCGCAGAAGCGGAAACATCGGTCGCGACTGCGCTAGCGTCAGTCATATTGAAAGTATAGCACTACCTGTCGTACGTTTAGCAGTCGCGCCGCCTCCACGGCGGCGCGACTTTTTTCCTTTCCGAATCCCTTTACGCTACTACGCTACGTCATCTGCTCGCGATACTCGACCATTTGTTCATGCGACACGGCTCCCCACATTGCGAGTCCGCCTATCACAAGACCGGTCACGGCAAGCGTCCACATTTGAGCCTCACTCGAAAGCCCAAGGAACGCGAGCGCAATGACCCAGAGGCCGAGGAGCGCATTTACCCATTGCTGCCACATACGCGTTTGTGTTTATTCCCCAAAGAGACAGTCACTGTGCGACGCCTCACGGGGCTAGCCCGATTAACCGACCTTTGAGAGGTCAGTGTGGAACAATGACTTGAAGCGCGTGTGAAGCGACATAACCGCTCAATTGAGCGGTTATGTGGCACACATTGCTGCGGTTATTCCACTTGTTTCTTCCCGAGAATTTTGTACATGCCTGTCCCACAGACTGTACACACTCCCTTCATCGCTCGGCGTTCGCCGCCTTTGCCAGGCATCGCCACTTCTTGCGTGTCCTTCATCTCTCGCTTCTCTTTGCACTTAACACAATACCCAATTACTGGTTCCGCCATACGCACGTTTAATATGGTTACTTGTAGTCCCTTCATTGTACCTAGGGGAATGGGCTGCAATCCCCCACCCGTGGATAACTTCTAGCGAGGGGTGGCAGAGTTGCTTCGAGAGAACCTTGCGCAACGTTTACTCGCGCGGGTAGACGTACGGCAATAGATGTGATGTTAATGCGTTTGCTTGGGTCGTGTTCGGTGCGAAGCAACTCTGCCATCCCGCGAAATGTCTTCATCATTCGTTCATAGTCTTTCTGCACAATTCCCCACAAGTGCGCATGACCATCCCATTTTTAGGAACGTACAGCAAAGAAGATATGGCGCGCATGCTCGCGCTTTTTGTTATCACCCTCGCGACCGCACAAATCGGTCGCTTTCTTTTTACGGCACCCGCGGTGATTCAGCCTGCGGCGGGTCTAGCGCTTGCGGCACTGGTTATTTTCGGCATCCGCCTATGGCCTGCGGTTGCGCTTGCCGCAGCGGTGAACAGCCTCGTCATCAGCGGCTCGCCGATCATTGTTGCGATCGGCGGCGCGCTTGCGCACTCACTGCACGCGGTTCTCGGCGCCAGTGCTCTGCGCGCATTCAATTTCGATCCGGTCTTTCGCCGCGTGCGCGACATGTTTCTTTTTATTTTTACCGCGCTCATCGCGGCAATGATCGTCCCCACTGTTGGCATTGGCGGCATTCTTCTTAATAACGCACTTCTCGATCCTGATTTCGCACAACGCTCAACCTGGCTCGCGTGGTGGGCAGGAATCATGATTGGCGATTTGGTTATCGCATCCGTTCTCATCCGATGGCTCGCAAAAAAGACATTCACGCGTACACACCGCGAAATTGCCGAGCTCGTCGCAGCATTCGCGATCTTCGGCGGGCTCTCATACATTCTCTTTTGGACCGATGCGCCACCAGCAGCGCGTAGCATCGTTCTCCTTCTCTATTTTGTTCCCTTTATTTGGTTTTCGCTCCGCCTTGGCACGCGCTTCACGCTGCTCGCCTTTTTGATGACGAGCGTGATTGGACTCACGGGCGTTCTCTATGGAAATGTGCCTTCAGAAAGTCCGCTCGCGCAGCGCATTATTACGACCGAATTTTTCCTTGCCACTCTTGCCGTCATTTTCTCTCTTTTCACCGCCGTCGTTGAAGAGAGGAAACGCGCGGCCCGCGAGGTTGCCGGGCACATGGAGCGTCTCCAAGAACTTCTCACCAAAGTCCAGGCCGCCGATCGCGCGAAAAGTGAATTCATCGCCGTTTTTGCGCATGAATTGCGCAACCCTTTGGCGCCGATGGTGAGTGCGATTGAGCTTATGAAATTAAAGTGGGCGAATATGCCGGAGATTGCAAGCGTGGTTGATGTTCTTGATGATCGCTCGAAAACGGTCGTTCGACTTCTCGATGATCTTCTCGATGTTTCGCGTATTTCCCAACAAAAATTTAAATTACGCCTCGAAGAAATCGATGTACGGAAATCGATAGAGAATGTTGGGAAAATCCTTGCGCCGTACGCAGAAAAGCACGGTCTCACCTTCCGCGTCTCAACGCCGCCGTCGCGGGTGATTGTTTCCGCAGATCCCATTCGCTTCGAGCAAGTCGTCACGAATCTTCTTATGAACGCGATCAAGTATACCGATACTGGCGGCACGATCAGCGTTGCGTTGCGCGCGGAGGGTGACGAAGCGGTGGTGCGCGTGCGCGACACCGGGATCGGCATCGCGCCGGAAATGCTCTCGCGTATTTTTCTACCCTTCGCTGGGCTTGGCGTCGAGCAACGTCAACGCACAGTGAAAGAGGGGCTTGGGATCGGTCTCTGGCTTACAGAAAATCTGGTGCGCACGCATGGCGGGAAAATTGAGGCGAAAAGCGAAGGGGCCGGCCACGGCGCAGAATTCGTCATTCGCTTTCCCCTTATTAAAAACGAAGCACCAAGTTTTATTACTCACACTTTTCCTATGAATACTGACAAAAAACTTCGCATTCTCGTCGTCGACGACAACGAACAGGCGGCGAACAGCCTTTCACTCCTTTTGCAACATGTCGGCAATTCCGTTGAAGTCGCGTACGTCGGCGGTGACGTCGCGGAAAAAGTTCTTTCCTTTCAACCTGACGCGGTTGTGCTCGACATTGGGCTACCCGACGTAAGCGGCTATGACGTCGCGCGCGAGCTGCGAGCAGGAGGTTACGGCGGCCGCATCATTGCGCTCACGGGTTACGGACAGGAAGAAGATAAGCGAAAAGCTGAAGAAGCCGGTTTCGATTATCACCTCACAAAGCCCGTCGGCATCGCGGATTTGCTCGCCGTTTTGGTACGCCAGCCGGCGTAAAAATAGCTCTCTTCGGCAGTTTCCAATAATCAGGGCGCCCAAGACCCAAAAGTCGCACCGAACACGACGTGATTAGACACTTCTTCGTCACATCTTTTGCGACAAGTCTCGCCGCGCCTCTATTTGTTGCGTAAGGTTCTCTCGACCCTTGGGTCATAGGCGCCTTTGTAATGTCTTGCGCGCGTGACGTTTGATCGAGCGTTCAGTTTTGCTGTTCAGCCAAAATCATCCCGCCGATGAGGCCGCCATTGTCGCCGAGCTCGGCCATTTTTATATGCGGTGCTCGTGGGAACACAGCCAGGCGAGCGGCGAGTGACTTTTCGAGACGCTCAAGCGGGATGGGATTTTTACCAACGATCATTGAGCCGCCGAGAACGATTGTACCCGGCGACCAGTGTAGCACCGTGTTGTAGAGTCCAAGGGCAAGAGTGTCTGCTAGTTTGTTACGCTCATCGAGCGAGTCCAAATCTTTCGGCTCGACGCCATATATTTTCCGCACCGCGGTCCCCGACACCAGATCTTCGAGCATAGTGTCGCCAATGAGCTGTCGTCCGATTTCAAAACCGTACACATAGTTGTCTATTTCTCCATTATCTATACGCGCACCATTCACTCCTGTCGAAACGGTAATGTAGGCCATAATTTTCGAACCCTTGCCCGCCCCTTTGTGATTTTCACCAAGCCCGATAACTGCGCAATCATTCTTTATGATAACGGGAGTTTGGAGTGCGTCCTCTATCTTGTGTGGCAAACGGATACCTTCCCACTTTGAAAGTATCATGTCCTTCCAGTATTTGCCCTCAAAAATAACACCCCGAATACACCCGGCCGCTTTTTCAATTTTCTCGCCGCCCGCAAGCTCTCTCGCAATTGCAGCAAACATTGCGATTGCCTCTTTCGGATCCTGTGGTGTCGGGACTTTTTTAATTTCTCCCAACACGTCATTTTGCGCCACAGCAATGCGCATGTTCGTCCCGCCGATGTCAAATACAATATTCACCATGCCGCAACTATATCACGTGGTATGCTATTCGAGAGAAGGATGATTTACCAATAGCTTTCATTTGTATGTTACTAACGGGCGAACCAATACCGCAACCTGAAGACCCCAGCAAGTTGGTGGATTTGTTTTATAAGAAAATGGGCGGTCTTGTCACTCTTGATCCACACGAAGAGACATTGTACGGCCTTTCAAGAAGCGAACCAAAACAAGAAGAACTCTTCGCGATTATCGATTCCATCGCAACTATATTCGAAACCAGTCCTGAGCTTCTCGCAGACGCTGTTTCTGGTTTGTCTGGCGACACGGGCAATGCTATACACAGGCTGGACGGAGAATTGGGCCCGCGAAAAGATTTGATTGATTCGTCCGACGGCTGGTTCCAGAGATTCATCCAAAGCAGAGTAGGTCTTCCCACCCTCTCGGCAGGGCGAGATGAAAATTTTTTTCTCACCTGTGTCAGATTGCAAGGAAAGCTCGAGAGATTGAAAAAAGTGATCGATGCGAGCCCGCGCGGTTAGCCGCTTGGGAACAACTGTTTGGCCTTGTTCCAAAACTCAGGATGCCCGCGTTCGCGCATATAGTACCACCACTCGGCACCCCAGAGATAGTGCGCGTCAAAGCCGCTCGTGCGGGCCACTTCGAGAATTTCATCGAAGCGCTCCATGCTCATGTGTTCAAGTTGCTCCTCTATCGACGTGTCCTTGATCGGCTGACGAAGCCACGGTTCAAGGCCTACTTCTATTGAAAGCTTCTGTTTGTCGCCCTTGGTAAACGCCTCGAGCATATTCAATTTCCAGCGGAAAAAACCACCCCAGACGGGATAGCGCCAATAGCCGATGTGTTTCGTAAATACGTAGAGGTACATCGTCGAGCCGAACGCGTCGGCGTGATTGTGCGCCTTGTACCACAGACCGAATTCACCGCCGTCGGTTGCAAGAATTGGTGTATTTGGATCGATCGCACGCACGAGCGCAAGTTCCTCTTCAAAAAATTCTTCGTCCGGCTCGCCACAAATGTGCCGTGCAAAATTCAAAAACGGCTCGTTTTCAATTTGCCAATACGCAATATTCGGATATTCGCGATACCGTTCAACGACTTCGGTAATATACTGTCGAATTTCCATTTTCTGCTCTTCCCATTCCATGGAGCCGACCCAGTGCGGCGTGTGACATTCCGGCCAGCCCGGCGATTTGCGGCCAACCGCAAGAATGACGGACGCATTGCGCTTCCGCGCTTCGTTCACTTGGTAATCCAATTCTGTAAAGTTGTAGACATCGCGCTCCGGCTCGATCATCGGCCAGTGCGCCGAGAGACGCAGTGCGCGGACGTTCAAATCGTCGAGAATCGCAAGATAGGTTTTTTTCCAATCAAGCCCGAGCTCATCAGAGTGCAATTTTGAAAACGAAACGCCGTAGCGTTGCTCCTCCGGAATGTCCCTTCGCTGCGAAAGCCACACGACGGCACCAATCGCTGCAAGAATCCATACGCCCACCAGAAGTTGGCTAAACATTCCTGAACGTCGCTGCATCGGTCGCCACACCATACGTTATGTGAGAAAAAGCCCGGCGAGCCCAGCGACGATCAAGACAACGCCGACCGCGCTGTGCCAGCCGCCATGCCCGGTATCGCCAAAAAACGACGCGCGGCGCGCAAAGAAGAACGCGAAGATAAAGAGGAAAACGAATTGGAGACCAGCGAGCGCATTCACGATTGAGACGCTGCCGAGCGAAATCGCAAGTGAGGTAAGGACACCCGCAATACCGCCGATCACCTTGTTGCTTATGAGAAGACCCTTCGCACTGGAGGATGCGCGCTTACCCCCGTGGAAAATACCCGCACGAAGCGCTGGAATGAGAAGAAGACCGATGGCAACGACGACATTCATCATGCGTGTCCAGAAAAACCCGTCGATAAATGAAGTGTCGAGAAAAATTAGTTTCGCGGAAAACGCCGTGGCACCGAAAAAAACACCCGCGAGCAGTGTATTTACAATTGCCTTGCGTGAAAAGTGAAAATGCGAAATGACTGCCGTTCCCACGGCGAGAAGCAGAATTGCCGGAATGTGCGTCAAAACAATGTCGTCTTTGAGAAAAAAACTGGCGCATAGAACCGTCGCGATCGCGGAAACCGCTCCGACAACCGGGGCGACATCGGACGTGCGCGCATCACGAAGAGCGCTGTAGAGGAAAAAGAGACCGGCGCCAAAGGTGACTGCATTAAAAAGCGCAAGAACAAGAACATTGTTCGCGGGCACGGACACATAACCAAGCGGCGCGAGCACGATCACAAATCCAGAAAGGAGCATCACGAAAAACGTGTAGACGATCGGACGCCCGAGATGTTCGGTGCGTGCAACGATGCGTTTATCGATGAGAATCGTCAGCGCCGCCAAAAATTGCGCACCGACAGCGAGAAGGACCCAGGAGGTCATGTTGTTATTCTAGCAGTCCATTGCGCTCAATTATTTCCTTGTACACATACGCACTCGGGCGCGGCTTGCGCTCCAGCGTCTCGAAATCAACTTCGACAAGACCGAAGCGCTTGGTGTACCCTTCCGCGAGTTCGTAGTTATCCATGAGCGACCAATACATAAATCCGCGCACGTCGACTCCCTGTTGAATTGCGCTCCACATACATGCGACGAGACGCTTAATGTAGTCGCCGCGCTGATCATCGTCAGCATCGGCGATGCCCGCTTCCGCAACCCACACGGGCTTTCCATATCGCTTCACCATGAGAAGCGCGTCGCAAATACCTTCCGGATAAATATCCCAGCCCATGTCCGATTTTGGATATGTTTTCGTATCGCCGAATTTCTTGTGCATGTAGTAGTTGATACCGATCGAATCGCATTTCTGATAGACGCGGCTCAAGTGCCGATGCGTCCAATGTCGATTCATAAACCATGCGAGGAGTTTGTTCAGTGGATTACCGTTGGCGTGGAAAAGTACGATGTGATGCACGATGCCGACTTCCGCACCAAACGCATGCTTCTTGATTTCGTCGTACGCTGCGTTGTGCGCCTTCGCGAGATTTTTTAAAACTTTGTAGTAGCGGAAAATGTTACGCCAACTCACGTCGTCGCTCGTCATCTCTCGGTTTTTGTAACCCGGGACGGAAACTCGATCAATGCCCGGCCACTTTTTAAACGGCGGCCACGTACCGCGGCGATACCCGTTTGACGTGTACGGCAGCGCTTCGTTGATCGTCGCAAAATGCCTGCAATCATTGCCGAGTTTCTGCGCAACGTGTCCACAATACCGCGCAAAAATTGCCGGTGAATCCGGATGCTCGAAGCCGCCTTTGTCGGCAAACCATTGCGGGAGCGAAAAGTGCCAGAGTGTGATGAACGGCTTTATGTGTCGCTCGTGCATTGCGGCGAGCATTTTTCGATAATGCTCGATTTCTTCGTCGTTAAATTTCCCTTCTTCCGGCTCGATGCGAGCCCACTCGATGGAAATTCGATGACAATTGTGGCCCAGCGATTTCGCAATATCAAAATCCCATTCATAGCGATTGTAAAAGTCGCACGCTTTGCCGATCAGGGGCACTTTACCTTCACGCGCGGCCTTGGCCCAATCCATGTTTTCAATCCCACCTTCGGTTTGGAAGGAGGAGGTCGCGGCCCCCCAATAAAACTCTTCGGGAAATTTCTTTTCTGCCATGCTTATGATCTGCCGATCCCTACGCGTTTTTCAATTCGTGCTAGCCGGCGCTCATGACTCATGATCATTACTGAATCTTTGTCGTGCGCACGAGACAGTGGTTCGAGAACGTCCAAAATTTCTTTCTGACCGGATTCCAACGCGCCTACACGTCTGTTCAGCTCAGAAATATCGTCCTTTGTCGCCATATGCTCAACAATATGGCGCATTGATTTTCCAATGTCCTCAAGAGTAATTTTCTTCGCCATAGGCTCATCCTACCACAACCATCCCACCCAAATCTTCTTTCAAAATCTCCTTGTACAGCTTGTTCTTGATGAGCGCGGGTTTACCATTGTGTTCAACGACATAGTACGCAAAGCCGCGCATCTTTTTCACCATTTCGTAATCGGCGTGGCCGGGCATTGCGACCGGGTCTTTATCACCGAAATCCACGGGACTGTCATCGAGCATGACCATGTAGGTTTTTCCGGTATTTACGATGAGATGCCCGTAACCTGGCGGCATGTGTTCGGAGTCGTTTTTGACGACTTGGCGCGCGATAAATTCTTCAACGCGATCGGGCTGTTGCACGCCGTTTTCCTCGACAAGTTTTTGCTTCACCACAACCCCCTCGCCAAAGAGAAACCAGTACGTTTCTTGCAGATCGCCGATGTGATAGTGGCCGTAGGTCTTAATGTATTCGCCGCCGACAGTGCCCACTTCGAGAATGGTGACATTGCGCATGTCGGTGCCGCCGCGGATCATGTAATAGTGATCTTTCGGGCCGACAGCGTCGGGGTCCATGAGAACGTCGCGCATTTTGTCGTGCGGTCGTGTCGCAAGATGTTCGGTAGACATAGGAGATAGTATCGCACGAAAATGCCCCGGTGAGATGGCGGCTGTGCCTATCTCACGGGGCCTTTTCGTGCATACGTGAGTCTGTTAGACCGCTCGTCGTCGCGAGAGAAGCACGGCTGCCGCGCCGATGCCAAACACCGCGGCAATCGCGAGTACCAAGAGGTTCGAGCCGCCGGCGCCTGTATTCGGCACGCCCGGCACCATAGGAGGCGTCGTTACGGTCGGCGCTGTCACGATAACCGTACCCGAAGTCGGGCCGGTGCCGCCGTTAATGCCCGCGCCAGTAACCGGTGTCACGGTCGTCGTCGACCTGGAAACCGTCGCCGCAAGCGCGCTCGGCGTTAGCGAGAGAAAGAGTGTTCCGCCAACCGGCGCATTTGCCGCCAAGTCACATGTCACGGCAAGCGTTACCGTCGTTCCTGAATTGATCGTAAGCGGCGAGGCGAAGCTGAACATATTGGCCGCACTTCCGATCGAAGGCACGGTTGTGTTCAAGGGCGTCGCGAGATTCGTCACATTTCGCACCCGACAATCCGAGAGATGCCCAACGCCCAGGTTGCCACCAAACGACACGCTCATAGGAAGCGAAGAGATCTGGATCGCATTCCCCGTGCCCGCCTGCAGCGTCACGAGCGCGAGAAGCGCATCTTGCGTGCCTGCCGCAAGCCGTGGCGTCGCGTTAAACGTCACGCCCAGCGCGTTTCCAGAAAGTGGCGCCGTGGACGTCGCGGTCGTCGTACTCGTCTGTGCAAACGAGACCGTCGCTACGGCCATCACCCCGATGAATAAAAGTGCATATGCAATTCCACCCATTACCGTTCGTAATGTCATATTTGATTTCTTGAACTGATAACCTTGCGCACTGCGCAAGTATCGCCATGATGAACTTTTCGCCATTAACACCACATGAACCCATGCGCACGCGAAATGGCATGTCATGGCCGTGCTTGATATACTGGGAGCACAGAGCAGAGGGGAAACATCTGTGATTCTGTGAAGACTCTCACTACACCCCGTTCTCGTATCCTCTACGGCCTTGAATTGGCCGTCGTGGGACTCTTGTACTACCTTGCGGCCCGCATTGGACTCGATTTTGCCGCGGTCAACGAATTCGCCGCATTTATCTGGCCCGCAACCGGTATTGCCATCGCCGCGATCTATTTACGCGGATATCGTCTCTGGCCCGCGATTTTCATAGCTGCCTTTGTTGCAAATTATTTCAACGGGGCGCCTCTTTTCGCCGCGCTTGCTGTCGCGGCCGGCAACACGCTTGAAGCCGTGATGGCACTCTGGCTCTTGCGGATGTTTCGCTTCAATCACCTCTTCGGACGCCTCGTCGACAGTTTTAGCTTCATCTTGGTCGCACTTTCCGCGAGCGTCATTAGCGCGACAATCGGCGTGAGCGCTCTCGCCGCGACACCACTTCTTGGCGTGCAAGAAATTCCGATCACCTGGCTCGCGTGGTGGACGGGCGACGTGCTTGGCGCACTCGTCGTCGGATCTCTTTTGATTCGATGGCTGTGCAGCCCGATGAATCTTTCGAGTCGCTCGGTTCGCGATTTCTTTGAATCAGTTCTGTTTTTTTCCGCGCTTATTATCGTCGCCCTCCTCGTCTTTTGGGAACCAGTACCGATTCTTGCCGAAGTAATTCCGCCGTACATGCTCTTCGTGCCGCTCACGTGGGGTGCGCTCCGCATGGGGCCGCGCATGATGACGTTTGCGATCGCCACACTCGCCGCGCTTGCGATCATCGGTACTGCAACGGACACCGGACCGTTTGTTGTCAGCATCATGTTCCCGGAGCAGGCGTTCTTCCTGTTACAACTTTTCCTCGCGACCGTTTCGTTCATCTTCCTTCTTTTCGTCGCCGTGGTGGAAGAACGGAAGGAGAACGCGAAGCAGC
The DNA here is from genome assembly GCA_049306055.1 of Minisyncoccia bacterium. Classification (GTDB taxonomy): domain Bacteria; phylum Patescibacteriota; class Minisyncoccia; order Phycocordibacterales; family UBA2100; genus UBA10103. The sequence goes on from JBAQPT010000135.1 coordinate 10,691, forward strand.
TGCGAGATAACGTTGCCTCGCTCGAGCGCGATGTGTATGAAATCTCCGAAGCCGATCAGGCAAAGAATGATTTTATCGCAACGCTCAGCCACGAATTGCGCAACCCGCTCTCGCCTGTTCTCTCGTCACTTGAATTAATGCGGGCACGCAAGCCGGCGGAACCCGAGAGCCACATGATCGGCGTCATTTACGACAATGTCATTCGTATGGCACGCCTCCTCGACGACTTGCTCGACGTCGCGCGTATTTCGAAAAAGAAATTCACGCTGCAAATGCGCACTGTCGGCGTCAATCAAATTCTCACACACAGCGCTGAAATGACACGGCCGATGATGGAAAAATCAAAGCATTCATTTTCGATAACGCTGCTGAAAAAAGATGTGCAGTTGAACGCCGACGAATTGCGCATCGAGCAGGTGGTCGTCAATCTTCTCACCAACGCTGCAAAATACACGCCGCCGGGCGGCAAAATTACGCTCTTGGCGGGACTCGCGAAACGTGACCATCAATCCGGGGTAGAAATTCGTATCATCGACAATGGTATTGGTATTCCGCGCAGCGAACTGGATCGAATCTTTGAGCCGTTTAGACAGCTCGATGCAGCGCAAGGTGCCTACAACGCGGGTCTCGGTATCGGTCTTTCGCTCGCAAAACGATTGATCGAACTTCACGGCGGCGCGATTCAAGCGCACAGCGAAGGACAAGGAACTGGAAGTGAATTTGCGGTCTGGTTGCCGATTGCGAATCCCGTGATCTTGCTCCCTGCGGCTGAACAAAAAGCTCTGAAGAAACTCTCTGCCGCAGATGCCGCACCAACTCAGAGCAAACAGAAACGCACTGTTCTTGTCGTCGACGATAACGAAGATGCCGCAAACGCGCTCGCACGTCTTCTCAATCACGCTGGCCACACAGCGCGCGCTGCGTACGACGGCGCACAAGCACTCGCAACACTCGCCAATTTCCGCCCCGAAGTTATTTTTCTTGATATCGGCCTGCCAAACGAAAGCGGCTACAATGTCGCGCAACAAATTCGGAGTTACATGGACCCGCAGCCGACAATTGTTGCGCTGACTGGTTACGGACAAGAAGAAGATAAACGAAAAGCGCTCGACGCAGGTTTTGACGCGCACCTCACAAAACCGGTTGCTGTTGCCGATCTCGAAAAAATTCTCTCCGAATAGCAAGGTACAATAGTGTCATGTGGCAGATGTACTCCATCGGCTCGCTTGTAGCGGGTGCATTTGAAAGCGCAATCGACAAGGCAGGTATTGTTGGAGATGCGCGTGTTGATTCGTACGCCGCATCGTTTTACCGCACTTTTTTCTTTTTTCTTGCAACGCTCACCGTCGGCCTCACGGGCATTCTCGGAAATTTGCAGCTTTTTATCCATTGGAGCATTGTTCCGCTCGCCTTTTTAGGACTCGTGAGCACACTTCTTTTCACCTATCTCCTTCGAAAAGTAGAAATTACGGTTATTAGCGCAGCATCGTACCTGACACCAATTCTCTTTCTCATCATCGACACAAGCTTCCTCGGAATCAATCTCTCGCAAGCGGAAGTTCTTGGGATTATTCTTCTCGTCTGTGGCGGCATTGCATTTTCACTGGACGGAAAGACCGAGCATTTCAAACGCGAATTCACGTGGAAAGTCGCCGGCGCATTTGTTTTTATCTATATCCTCCAGAGCGGGATCGAAAATTACACATTCAAGCATTTCAGTGACGGTGGCCTGAACGCGATTAGTTACTACGCAAGTATTTGGTCTCTCACGACTCTCCTCTTTCTTGGTGTTCTTCTCGTAAAAGGAAAAATGCACACGCTCGTCGCGCGCGCTGCGGTCACCTATATTCCCTACGCCGCACTCGGAAAAACATTTGATGCGTTTAACTCAATTCTTTTTCTCTCTGCCGTTTCAATTGCTACCGTTTCGCAGGTAAGCGCTTTCAACGCACTCTTCCCGCTTGTCGTTTTCATCGCGGCTGTCATAACCCAATCATTCTTCGGCATCGGCCTCAAAG
>JBAQPT010000136.1:0-2778 GCA_049306055.1 Minisyncoccia bacterium
CGTAAATTCAACAAAGTCCGCCAAGCATCGATTACGCGGGAGGTTTCTGAAATTACTTCAGGTATTGAGGCGATGAAGTAGATGATATACTTGTTTAATAATTTACAAGTTTAAATTTTTAATATGGCACTTGAAGGATCACACGAAGAACTTGGCAAACTGGGAGACGCATTGGGTAAACAAGCAGAGCACATGGACGAACTAAAGGATCGACTTAAGGAGGCAAAGCCAGAAGAGCAGGAAAACCCTGGCGCGAGTACTCAAGAAGCAGCTGAGTAAAAAGTATGCGTATATTGCGCGAGCTTTCACTAAAAGGCCGTGAGACTCAGCGTGCTGCTGAAGCACAAGTCGTTAAGGGAAAGCAGTTGGCCAAGGAGGTATTGCCAAATATAGAAAAGTGGCAAAAAACCGCGTTGCCTGGTGCGCAGTGGCAGCCATTCACAAACGCCATTGCGGCCACGCTTCTTCAAAACAATGACCAGGCTGCAGTAGAAATATATGATCGCGCCATGACGGCTCTAAAAAAGTGGCCGACGCTCTCTTTGGTCCAATGGCACCACTATTGGCAAGCGGTTGAAAAAGCTGCTGTTTCTGTTATTCGAGAAAATAAGACCAGAGACATTAGAGACCAGCAAGCGGCGTAATCGCTTGATTTTTGGCCATAATTTGAGATACTATTTGCTATGAAAGGAACAGTAACCCAAGTCATCGGTCCGGTCGTCGACGTCCGTTTTGACGAAAAATTGCCGCCAATTAAGAACGCCCTTGAAGTGAAGCACAAAGAGGGAAGAATCGTTCTTGAGGTCGCGCAGCATCTCGGCTTGAACCGCGCGCGCTGTATCGCCATGCACGACACGTCAGGTCTCGCGCGTGACACAGAAGTCATCGATACCGGTACTCAAATTTCTGTTCCGGTTGGCGAAGCCGCTCTTGGTCGTATGTTCAACGTCGTTGGAGACCCAATCGACGGCAAAGAACCCGCAGCAAAAAATGCGAAACGTAATCCGATTCACGCAGAAGCACCGGTTTTTACGCAGCAATCAACAAAAGCAGAAGTTTTTGAAACTGGCATCAAAGCCGTTGATCTTCTTTGCCCATTCATCAAAGGCGGCAAAGTCGGTCTTTTCGGCGGCGCTGGCGTTGGTAAAACGGTTCTCATCCAGGAATTGATTCACAACGTTGCATCGGAGCATGGTGGGTATTCCGTCTTTGCCGGTGTCGGCGAACGTGTCCGCGAAGGTAACGATCTCTATCACGAAATGAAAGACTCGGGTGTTCTCGAAAAAACGGCACTCGTCTTCGGTCAAATGAACGAAGTGCCTGGCGCCCGTGCTCGCGTCGCACTCTCAGGCCTCACCATGGCCGAAGCATTCCGTGACGAAGGCGGTAAGGACGTTCTTTTCTTTATGGACAACGTTTTCCGTTTTGTGCAGGCGGGCTCGGAAGTTTCTTCGCTACTTGGCCGTGTCCCGTCAGCCGTCGGGTATCAGCCGACCCTTGCCGAGGAAATGGGTCAACTCCAAGAGCGCATTGCCTCGACAACTTCCGGCTCCATCACGTCAGTGCAAGCAATTTACGTCCCAGCCGACGACATCACCGACCCGGCGCCAGCAACATCCTTCGCACACCTCGACTCAACCGTCGTTCTTTCTCGCCAACTCGCATCGCTCGGTATCTATCCATCTATCGACCCTATCGCATCCGGTTCAACTGCTTTGCAGCCGGAAATTGTCGGCGAAGAACACTATCGCGTTGCCAACGAAACAAAGCGCGTTCTCCAGCGCTACGCAGATCTGCAAGACATTATTGCCATTCTCGGTATTGAGGAACTTTCGGAAGAAGACCGCAAACTTGTGTATCGCGCGCGCAAAATTCAGAAGTATCTTTCACAGCCGTTCAATGTGGCCTCCGTCTTTACCGGAAAGCCGGGCAAGTACGTTACGCTCGCGGACACGATTCGTTCATTCGGAGAAATTCTCGATGGCAAACACGATAACGTCGATGAAGGCGCCTTCTACATGAAAGGCAGTGTCGATGAGGTGCTCGCTGGTTAGTATGTCGCAAAACACGCTTCACTTAGTCATCTCGTCCGTCACTGAAAATCTTTACGACGGCCCGGCGATTTCTGCGACACTGCCTGGTTCAGCGGGGGAAATGACCATTCTTCCGCACCACGCCCCTCTCGTGAGTACGCTTAAGGCGGGCAAAATTATTGTTCGCATTCCGAACGCGCAAGCTCGCGAATTTCATATAGATAAAGGAGTTCTCGAAACTTCCGGAGAGTACGCCGTGGTTCTTGTGTAAAACCTGCTTAATGTCGTTTCAAAAAAGAGTCGAGGATTTTGTGTGCGAAAAATGCAGAGCTAAGGTCGTAGGTACTGGCTACACCAATCATTGTCCAAAATGTCTGTGGTCAAAGCATGTCGACGTCGCTCCTGGCGACAGAGCGGCAGAATGCGGCGGTATGATGCAACCAATTGCCGTCGAGGGCGCAACCGGCAAAGGTTACACGATTCTTCAGCGTTGCGAGAGGTGCCGCTTTGAGCGTCGAAATGCTGTTCAGGCGGAAGACAACATGGACGCGGTTCTCACACTTGCTCGAAACCGTGCCTAGCGTGAATGCGCGGGCATGCTAGGATGGCGGCATGAACAGAGAAGACGAATCACACGAGCATAGCGAGTCACTCTCTCCGTACGCGCCGATTCATTTTGGCCCGTCACTCCCACATTACTACGGCGACTACGTTCGTCAGCTCTTCATGATTTGCGGGGCTGTAA
>JBAQPT010000137.1:0-18402 GCA_049306055.1 Minisyncoccia bacterium
AGAAAGCGCTGTGCGCTTTCACAAGGCCGGAGCAGCTTGGCTGCGAGGCGGGGTCGCGCAATTCGCCAACAGGCGAATATGCGTGACTGGGAAAACCGGAAAGAGAATGTCCCGCATTCTCTTTCCCCATAACTGCTTGTGGTGAAAAAAGAGTACCAAACACAAAGAAGCTAAGAAGTAAAAGAATAGCCCCGGCAAACCGCCGGGGCTTTTCGCTAACGTTGACTTACTCTATCGCCGTGCGAGATGCACAATACATTGGAAACTTTCTGCGCAACGAATCGATGCTTTCTTTACCAAATGTGGCGTGAATGTGAGTGCGCCGAGCGCGCAGATCACCGCTGCCCCACATATGACGACGCTTCTTGGCGAACACACTGACATCATCGTCATCAGGCGGGCTGCAGATCACGAATGAAACCCAAGTCTCTGCGAGATCTTCCCACACATTTTTTGTTGCAAGTGGTGTCGCGTAGGAACGCATACTTTTTTTCTGGATAGGTCCATCGCATTCCGACCAAAATTCCGTAAAGTACGACCCTGGAAATTCCGGCGCCTTAGATTGTTTAGAATGTTCAGAAGGCGGTCGTATCTTAGGACCGGCAGATGATGTGCCGAGTATTGCGTGTCCGAATTCGTGAAGCAATATTAAGTCAGCGACAACAACGTCATCGGCGAATGCCATGTCAATTGCAAGGTCATACTTTCCCTCGTTCCCGCTAACAGATGCAGCTCTTTGAGGACTTCCGTATCTGTAAAAGACGATCGAGGCAAAAAAAGTACTTGGCGGTTCCTCCGAGAGCATGTTTATGCGATGCAGAAGATAGGTATGGTCGTCTGCCAGTGTCCCTTTTTCAACTACGAGGGCATTGTTCTCTTTAACTGAGATATAGCTCTCAAGACCAGGACGTTCTGCCGGTGTCACTCCAAACTCACGTTTGACATCAGCATCTTCTTTCAATCGTTTCTCGGTCTCCTCCCAGCTATCGTGGTAGGTTGGGCACACTCTCCCAAGGCCCGATGCGAGCGTAGGCGCGGAGATGACAACGGCTGCCAATGCAAATGTGAGTACTCGTATGTAAAAGAGCATGAGTCCCTCCTCGGTACGATTGACAGGGATATCGAGACGATTCTCGATGCCTACACTCGATACTAGCAAATGAAAAAGGGAAGGCAAAACGATGACTTGTCGCACGCGTCGTGTCAACGTATACTCATCCCGAATGGGCCTATAGTTCAATGGTAGAATAAGCGACTCCAAACCGCTTGATCAAGGTTCGAATCCTTGTGGGCCCGAAAATGACACAAAGACAGTGCCTGCGCACTGTCTTTGTGCTTTTTCGGGAGCCGGAGGCATGTTTCGCGAGTACGCGAAACAGCCGAGGCGTGGTCAAGGAAAATCATGAGCGACGGCGAATGATTTATCCGTGACCGCAACTGACGAAAAGACAGTGTCTGCACACTGTCTTTTCGCGTTTCGGGGGACGGAGCCATATTCTATCAGTAGACGGAATGGCGACCGGGTGGGACGGGGACGGGGCCCCGTCGCAAGGCCGGAGGCGCTTGGCGCCGAGGAGGGGTCGCGCAAATTTTCAGCAGAAAATTATGCGTGACCGCAGAATTTCTTGCGCGACGGCGCAAGAAATATCTGTGACCGCTAGCGGGAGTCTGATTGACCAAAAAACAAATAATGATAGTCTGGTCCACGGTCAAATCAGATCTTTGTTCGAGGAAGGTTTGGCCACTAACTGCGAGAAGTAAACGAGAGAAGGAACGCAGAATGAATCGCATGATGAGAGGACTTGCCATCGCATCGGTGTTGGCGCTCAGTTCTGTTGCCACGGCGCAAGACGTGACGCATTCCAGCGACTGGATCGCGTACCGAACGTGTCATCCTGGCAACGAACCGTTCGGGGCCACGTGGCACGGCAACAGCTTCTGGCATTTCCGCAATCCGGCGAATCGTGCGGCAGGCCATGCTGATACGCATATGCAGTATCAGACGTGGGGCGGGCACTGCTTCTGGGTCCGGTGGGATGCAGGAGGGCAGCAGTTCATTCATGAGAAGGGGGTTCGCGGCGGCGAGCCGCACCCAGAGAAATTCATCAACTACATCACGCACCACGGATCATATTTTACGGCGTTCCGTGACGGCAACAACTTCTTCCATCTTTTCGTGAAGAAGGGACCGGCGCCGACGAAGGGCGACCTTGAGATCGCGGTGAACAAGGCCTTGAACGACCCGATGCTGCGGCCCATCGTCGCGAAGGGTATCGAGGCGTGGCTCAAGACGCACGGAGTTCCTGTTCCGCCAGGACTGGTTGACAAGATGCTGCCGCGGAACTAGAGAACTAGGGAAGCAAAGAGCAAGCATTAGGCGGCTGACCCACAGGTCAGCCGCCGCATCTTTTATTTCCACTTAATTTCTTTATTCCTCTTCCAATACCGCAACTGTCGTCGGGAATAATCCCAAATGCGGCTCTCAAGTTGCTCGAGCATTTCATTCTTCGTTATTTTTTTCTGCAGAAGGAGAGCGAGGTAACGATACTCAAGTCCGAGTTGTTCCATGCGCTTGTACGAAAGTCCGCTCTTGTGCAACCGCTTTACTTCTTCAACCATTCCTTTTTTCATGCGAGAGAGGAGGCGAGTATGAATTTTTTTGCGCAAGGGAATCTCGGCTGTCTTCATGCCAATCCACAAAACTTCACAATCTTCATTTGTGGGTAGGGGACTTTTGGCTTTTTTCAGCTTCGGGACTTTCCCCAAGGCCTTTGCGATTTCGATCGCACGCACAAGACGCACGGGGTTGTGCTGATCGATTTCGCGAGCGCGACGCGCATCAAGTTTTTTCAGCATCGCAAAAAGTTGGGGAGCCGACCTCCCTTCCAACTTCCCTCTTAATTCCCTGTTCGGCGGAACATTGGGAAGGGTGATGCGACCGAGGAGCGCGTCAATATAAAATCCGGTGCCGCCGCAAATGATGGCCGACTTCCCTTTTTTTAAAATCCCCTCCAAGATCGGCTGCGCTTGTGCGACAAAATCGTGTGCTGTGAAAACGCGCTTTGGAGAGGCGACGTCGAGTAGGTGATGCGGCACGCCTTTCATTTCCCTCTTCGTGATTTTTCCGGTGCCGATATCGAGGCCTTTGTATATTTGCCGCGAATCAGCCGAAATGATCTCAGCGCCGATCTTGCGTGCAAGCTCGACCGAATACGCGCTTTTCCCGCTCGCGGTGGGCCCCACAATGACGTAGATTTTTGGCTTCACAGGGGAACCGTATAAAAAGAATCGCCGGACCGCAAGCGGTCCGGCTTCGATGGTCACATGATCCCACCTCGCGTCTTATCGAGATACGACATGCATGCACGATATTCACGTGCTGTAATCTCATTGTCATTGATGGCACACTGCAATGCGTATCTGATCGTTATGACTCGTTGCAAATCTATGCCCTGTTCACGAAAGTGTTCTTGCGCACCTTGATCGTAATCCATGAAGACGAAGATGCCCCTCACGCGATAACCAGCTTCAACTGCGCGTGCCTTTGTTCGTTGCTTGCTCAGTGACCGATGCACAACGTCATCGAAGAGCCACACTTCCTGACTCGGTTCGTAACCGTCATTATCTTGAAGTGGGCCAATGAGGCTTACATCGTTCTCCATATATTTGGAGAACAGGAGCTTCGGTAATGTCACTCCGTCTTTCTGCGAAGCGCGCAAAAATGCTTTAGCCAGCTCGTCACCAACCCGCGGCACACATGCGATTGCCTTAATGGGCAGATTCGTGAGTTTTGCGAACTTCCACATCAAGTCGCCGATAGCGTCGATGTCAGCCTGCGTCATACGCCCCTCAGGTCGCAGTTGCGGCGTGCACAAGTGATACTTCATCGGAGGTCGCGGCTCCGACGCATCAACTTTGGTATGTGTGTGATGAATCTGTGTGCCAGTTGCATCAATCTGGAGTGCCCGTCGATTAAATGCAGGCATGAACCTCCGCACTTCATCGCGGAATCGGCTCAACTGAAACTCGTGCATTTGCATTCTCCTCGTTTGGAAAGACAGCCTTTCCGACTGCGGAAAGGGTAGCGCGAAAGGGTGTGATTGAAAAGCCGCTGGATTAAGGTAGATTTACCGAGGCAACAGTTCGTTGTCAGCTCGAAATACGAAAGGGTTGTTGAATGAGAAAGCTCACCCCTGCGCAACGTCTGATCGTTGCCGCTGACTATCAGCCCAAAGGTTCGAATGGCAGAGCGTCGGTCAAGGAACAGGTTCTGAGGCTGGCAGATGATCTGAGCGGAACCGGAGTCTATCTGAAGGTCAACTCCGCTTTGCGGGCCGAAGGATACGGCCTCATTGACGAGATTCACGCACGCGGACTTCGTGTCTTCGCTGACCTCAAACTTTTCGACATTCCGGCAACTCTTGCGACAGATGGGGCACTACTCCGGGAAGCGAAGCCGGAATTGCTCACGACCGTCTGCACCGCGGGCGTCGCGGCTATGGAGGCTCTCAAAGCTGAGCTGCCCGATACCGAAGTGCTCGGCGTGACCGTTCTCACGAGTCTCACGAATGTCGATACGCAAGCGATGTTTACTTGTTCGACCGAAGCAGCCGTCATGCGGTGCGCCCAGCTCGCGGGATATGCGAAGATTGACGGGCTCATTTCGTCTCCGAAAGAAGCAGAAGCGCTTCGTGCGAAATTTGGCCTCCTCTTGTCGCTCAACACACCTGCTGTCCGTCCGACATTTTCGATCGTTCCCGGCGATGATCAGAATCCCGAACGCATCATGACTCCGGCAAAGGCCATCGACGCAGGCGCGGATCGTATTGTTGTCGGCAGGCCTATCACCAAGCCTCCGCAGGGCATGTCCTCTCGGGACGCCGCGATGCGGACGATCGAGGAGATCGCATCGGCGACGACGTAGACATATCGTCAGAACTACATTTGGACGCCCACTTTCTTCGGTGGGCGTTTCTTTATGTCTAAACGGAAAGCTCTCAAAACACGAATCGTCTCAAACGTATACGTTTGAGACGATTCGCCACTGGTGCCGGAAGAGAGACTTGAAATCTCAAGGGGTTGCCCCCGCACGATTTTGAGTCGTGTGCGTATACCATTCCGCCATTCCGGCATTCGAGTCATCATAATATCCCAAACGCGGTGATTTGTAAGTACCGTTTTGACACGCATCAAAATGCGTGATTAAGTTCTCGCGGAACTGCGGTTCCATTTCTCTAACGAAGGAGTGAAGGCCATGGTTGCGACCATGAATGCAGTACATGCTGTAACCGGAGAAGGTCGTGTTGAAGGTGCGGAAATAACCGCCATCGAGTGGGCACGTATCGTTCTTCACGTGATCGATATGCTCGATTTGAGCAACTTGAAGAACTTCAAACCACTCAAATCAATTCTTGAGCATGCAGAGGATTACGGCTTGCAGCGTACCGTAGGAAAGGGTGTCTACACTAACGGGTGGATCACTGGATTGTCGCACGCCACGCATTTCCTTGAACTTGGTAGCCTTGTCCGGCCACCGTATCGATGGGGGGAGTTTCCGACCGAAGTGAAGCCGCACGAGGATCGATTGATGTTCACGCGTCAAATTCGTCGGCAGATCGTGCAGGATACGGTTGTCATCGATCGTAAAGGTCAAATGTATCAACTGCTTGTTAGTTGGAGGCTCGTCGAGAAGTGGGACAACAAATGGCATGAAACCGTGCGGAGATGGTGTCGCGCGAATCGGATCACTTTGAAAAGAGTCGTTCCCGAAACTCATCTTAGTGCGAGCTTTGAAAAGAAGCCTGAAATTGCGTTGAGCATGCTCCACAGCCTTCGTATAGCACAAGTGGAGACTAACAGCGCGCTGGATTTTCGGCTTACGCATGGCCGTGAGAAAGCCCAAAAGCTCGAGATGATGTTGCGCCGTCTAGGCGAAGTATGAGAATCGCCTGGCCCCGCCGTTCGCGGGGCCTTTTTCATGCGTGATATAATGGCGGCCATGCCGGACAAACACTACATAAGTGATTCAATCTACTGGGTTGAAGTCGAACGAATCAAGCCAAATCCATTCCAACCGCGTAAGGAATTTGATGAAGCCGCCCTGAAATCGCTTGCCGAAAGTATTCGTCAGTACGGCGTTTTGCAGCCGCTCACCGTCACCAAAAAAGAAATTGAAGAGCCCGGGCAGGGCATTAAAGTCGAGTACGAACTTATCGCGGGCGAGCGACGTTTGCGCGCGGCGAAAATCGCGGGCGTCGGTAGCGTGCCGTGCGTCATTCGCACCAACGAGCAAAGCGACCAGGTAAAGCTTGAGCTTGCGATCATTGAGAACTTGCAGCGCGAAGATTTGAATCCGGTGGATCGCGCGAAGGCGTTCAGGCAACTGAACTCGTCGTTCAATCTCTCGCACGCAGAGATTGGCAAGAAAGTCGGGAAGAGTCGTGAATACGTCTCAAACACACTCCGTATTTTGAATTTGCCGCAGGACATGCTCGACGCGCTCGCGGCGGGAGAAATCGTGGAAGGGCACACGCGACCGCTTCTCATGCTTATTGATCGTCCGGCAGAACAAAAAGCACTTTTCCATGACATTACGACAAAGCGCCTCAATGTGCGCGATTCGGAACAGATCGCGCGACGCATCGCGCTGGAGCGCGCACGCAAGACTGATCTCACGCCGGAGTTGATGCTGCTTGAACGCGAGCTTTCGGATGCGCTCGGGACACGGGTGCGAATTGATAAAGGTCAAAATGGCGGCAAAGTGCTTATCGAATTCTTTTCAGTTGATGACTTGGCGCATATTCGCAATGTGATCTCTCAAAAAGAGGCAGCGAAAGTGGCACAGGCTGTGGCGAGCGTTGCGCCAGCTGCACCTGCTGCAATAATTGAACCCGCGGCCGCTGAACCACTTCCTGCGCCGGAAACTCTTGAACGTCACGCGTCTTCGCCTGTTGGCGAAGCGCGCGACCCCGCCTCGGAGCCAAGCCCCTCCGGCCTTGCGACTGGGGCCCAACCCAGTCTCACACCCGCGGAAGTTGCTGAAAACCCCGAAGTTGCTCCGCAAGCGGAAGCGCCAAAAGCCGAAGAAGCCGCAATGGAAACGGCAGCCGATCAGGATCTCTATTCGGTCAAGAATTTTACGGTTTGACATCTCCCCTTAAATTGTTGTAGAGTTCTGACCTAGCTCTTTTGGCAACTTAGGTTAGGGAGCTGCGGTAAAACGCAGAGCAGATCATGGTTGATGAGAATATCGCGAAAATTCGTGAACACCTGGCTCGTCTGAGGGCGTGGGAGACTGTTGCCATCGTACTGGGCGCGATCATCTTCCTGCTCGCGGCGTTCGTGTACTTCAGAGGACCCCACATCCATCCGTTCATTTTCGCCGCACTCGGAGGTGGCTGTGTAGTTGCGGCCGTAATTGTGCGATTCGGCATCGGCGACGCACTCAATATCGCACGCGAGACCGGCACGAACGCGCCGCCGAGCTCGACAGATCGGCAATAACTTCAATAGCGAAGAGGCCTGCACCTACGACGGTGCAGGCTTTCAACTTTTACGTGCAGCCTCCGAAAGAGCCGCGCGGATCATTTTTTTTGCCATCGTAGTTTTCGCCATGTCGTACCATTTACGCGTCGGTTTTCCGGCCGGTTTCGTGATGATTTCAACAATGTCGCCGTTGCGAAGCGGCGTTTCGAGCGAGACCATTTTTCCATTCACTTTTGCGCCGCTCATTTTGTTCGCGATTTCCGAGTGGATGTTGTACGCAAAATCGATCGGCGTTGCGCCGAGAGGAAGATCGATCACGTCCGCTTTCGGCGTAAAGACGAAAACGCGATGTTGGAAGAAATCGCTCTTGAGTGTGTCCAGATATTCCTCGTGCTCGTCGTCTCCCGAATCTACATGCGCATGCGCGAGCTCTTTCACCCACTGCGGGATGTTGCCGTGCTTCGATGGCTCCTCGATGGGAACGGCGGGCGTCGTGCGTCGGCCGAGTGGAATAAATTGGCGAATCCATTCGAGGCCGCCGCCGCGTTTTCCTTCCACGTATCCCTGCACCTCTTTGTAGGTGAGGTGCGACGCGATGCCGAATTGCGCTTCGCGATGCTGCGCTTCGGTGCGGATTTGGATTTCCATCGCGCCGCCGTCACCCGTGTACACGGTCGTGTGAATTGATTGGTAACCATTTGGTTTCGGGAAAGCGATGTAGTCTTTAATTTTCCCCGGCACCGGACGCCAGTGGTTGTGAATGACACCGAGCGCGGCGTAGCAATCGGCGAGCGTTGGCACGATGATGCGGAGCGCGAGGATGTCGTAGATTTTTGTGATGTCCCAGTTCTTGCGTTCCAATTTGCGAAAGAGAGAATACACACCTTTCACCCGCGCCTCCATCCGAAACGTGCGGAGATTGGCTTCCGCGAGTTCTCGTTTCGCATCCTTCTCCATTTTCTCAAGGCGCTTGTCGTTTTCATTCTTGCGCTCTTTCAAAAGTACGTGCGTTTTTTCGTATTCGTCGGGAAAAGCAAACGGAAATGCGGCGTCTTCAAGATCCGTCTTAATAACGCTCATACCGAGCCGGTCGGCGATCGGTGCGTAAATTTCCAACGTCTCCATCGCGATGCGGCGGCGTTTTGATTCGGGCACGTGTTCGAGCGTGCGCGCGTTGTGCAATCGATCGAGAAGTTTGACGATAAGAACGCGAATATCTTCGGCAGTTGCGGCAAAGAGTTTGCGCAGCGACTCGGTGTGTCGCTCCATGCCGCGATAGCGCAGCGCGCCGAGTTTTGTAACTCCGCGGACGAGATTGAGCACGTCCGGTCCAAATTCGGTTTCGATAGTTTCGGCGGTCACGCCCGCATCTTCCATGGTGTCGTGAAGGAAGCCCGCGGCGATCGTTTGCGCGTCCATGCCGATTTCAGCGATCATGTAGCCGACTTCAGCCGTATGTGAGAAGTACGGTTCGCCGGAATACCGCGTCTGTCCTTCGTGAGCTTTTTGCGAAAATTCGTACGCTTTTGTGACGAGGGCGATATCTTTCTCGTCTTTGCTGGCCATTTCGCTGAGGATTTCTGAAAGGGGTTTGACGAGGGTCATAAATTCAATCATACTGCGATTCGGTTTGTGAGTCCAACTTCGTCGAAGCCAAAGCAAAGGGAGAATGTCATGATAAATCGAGAGTATCACGAGCATGATGTCAGCCTTGGTGAGGCAGATCCGGTTGAGGAGAGTGCACGGGACAAGCGCCTGCGTAAGTTGGCCGAGTCGTTGCAAGAGCCATCGGGCGCAGAGGTCATCGTCGTTCGTTGCGCGGCGTGCGGCGAAACACATGGAGAGCGATGCCCGGCAACGTTTTCATCTCAAGGCTAAGAGCGCTCAATCAAGGGCCCGTCACGCACTCAGCGCTGGCGGGCTACTTCTTTTCTAACTTATGCGGATTATGATTTGGACAAGCTTTGTTTGAACACCTCTCTGGTATCGTCTTCGGTCACGGATAATTTTCTCGCCGTCGCTCGAAAATTACCGCTGTCACGCATAAATCGCGACTGCGATTTTGCGCGACCCCGCCTCGGAGCCAAGCTCCTCCGGCCTTGCGATGGGGCCCCAACCCCATCTCACCCGCCTCGCGGTTTCGCCTGCTAGCGAAACATCGCTCCGGCCGACAAAAATGAGCTGCGCACGCAACGAAGGTTGCGTGCTAACTAGCTTTTCTTCTCAAGTTTATGCGGATTATGATTTGGACAAGCTTTGTTTGAGCATCTCTCCGGTATCGTTTTTGTCCCATCCATCATCAAACTCCCACATTCTTTACACGTTTTTCCCGTCGGCCGTGCTTTGATTGCATTTTTGCATTTTGGATAGTTTGAGCACGAGAAGAACGGACCGAAGCGGCCGCGACGTTCCACCATTTCGCCCGTACCACACACAGGGCAGGCAACGCCGGTTTTTCCTTTTGCTTCTTCAGCGGGATCTTTTTTCACAAATTTACACTTAGGGTAATTATTGCATGCAATAAACATGCCGAAACGTCCGTCACGCGACATCAATTTTCCATCCTTACACTCCGGACAATTTTCACCAATCTCTTTCGGCGGCTCGATGATAGACCCATCTTCTTTGCGCGCGCCCATGCAGTCGGGGAATTTCTTGCACGACATGAAGCGGCCATTTTTGGAAAGTTTGTAGACCATGTCGCCAGCGCAGAGTGGGCACTTGAACTCTTCCGGCGCAGGGCCCATGTTCGTGATCTTTTCGATTTTGTTTTTCGACTTCACGGCTTTCGAAAATGGCGTGTAGAAATCTTTTAGCGTCTTTTCGTAGCCGCGTTTTCCTTCTGCGATCTCGTCGAGCTCGTTTTCCATTTCTGCGGTAAACGTGTCGGAAATGTAATCGCCGAAATGCTCTTCGATAAACGAAGAGACAACGTCACCGGTGTACGTTGGGATGAGCGTGCGGCCTTGTTTTTCGACATAGCCACGCACTTCGAGCGTAGAAATGATCGATGCGTAGGTGGATGGGCGACCGATGCCACGCTTTTCAAGTTCTTTCACAAGCCCAGCTTCGGAATAGCGCGGAGGCGGCTGCGTCTCTTTTTCCTCAGTATGCGCCTCAACCAGCGTGAGCGCCTCATGCGCAGCGACTTTCGGCAATTCGACATCTTCGCCGCGCGCTGCGGGGTCGGCCTTGAGCCAACCGTCGAAAATAACGCGCGAGCCGTTTGCGGAGAAATCAGGAATCGTCGCGCCTTGTACGTTGGTGATTATTTTCGTGCGGAGCACTTTCGCGTCGGTCATCTGTGAGGCGAGCGTGCGAGCGCGGATTAATTGGTACAGCTTTTTCTGATCGTCAGTGTGACCCGCGCTATGCGTGTGGGCATTTGTCGGGCGCACCGCTTCGTGTGCTTCCTGTGCGTTTTTTGATTTCGTCTTGTACACGCGCGCCTCCGCGTACGTCTCACCAAATTCGTCTTTGACCACATGCAAAAGATTTTCAACCGCTTCTTTTCCGAGATTGGTCGAGTCGGTACGCATGTAGGTGATAAAGCCAGCCTCGTACAATTTTTGTGCGGCGCGCATCGTGCGTGACGGCGCAAAACCGAGACGCGTCGAGGCGGCCTGCTGCAACGTCGAAGTCGTAAACGGCGCGCGCGGAGAACGACTCTGTTCGCTTTCGTCGACTGAAATAACGTGCCAATCATGCTTGGTCGCTGCCTCGTAGATGCGTTTCGCTTCGCTTTCGTCGCGCGGTTCTTCGGCGCAGGTGACGGTAAATTGCTCGCCTGCCTGCGCAGGCAGGCCTTTTTTCGTCTTTACGTCAGCCGAAAGAACCCAGAATTTTTCCGGCACGAACGCGCGGATCTCGCGCTCTTTTTCCATAAGAATGCGCAATGCGGGGGATTGAACTCGGCCAGCAGAAAGACCATAACGCACTTTCTTCCACACAAGGCCAGAAAGGTCGTAGCCGAAAAGTCGGTCCAGTACACGACGCGCCTCCTGTGCCTTCACGAGCTCATCGTCAATTGCACGCGGATGTGCAAGCGCCTCCTGAACAGCGCGCTCGGTGATTTCGTGAAAGACAATTCGTTTTGGCTTTTTCAATTTCAGCGCCTCTTTCAAATGGAACGCAATCGCCTCGCCTTCGCGGTCGGGGTCGGTTGCGAGAATGACTTCAGTCGCCCCTTTTGCGGCTTCGTGGAGCTTGTGGATAACGTCCTCTTTTTCTTTCACGATTTGATAGCGCGGCTTAAAGCCGTCCGCGACATCAACGGCGTCTTTGTTTGATTTCGGCAGGTCGCGGATATGGCCGACCGATGCGCGGACGGTGTACCCCTTGCCGAGGTATTTCTCAATGGTTTTCGCCTTCGCGGGCGACTCGACGATAACTAGCTTCATACATTTAGTATGTGCCGCGTGCGGCACAAAGGTCATTAGATACACTACAAGCCTAACACGTGTCAAGGCTTCGCCTTGTGGGTCAGAAGAAAAAAGCCCGACAAACAGGGTCGGGCTATCGTCTAACCAGCTGATTTTTCAAAGTTACTCAGCCATCTTTTCTTCGTGATGAGGACATCGTTTCTTTTTCTTGTCGCCCGTGGACTCTCCGCAACAGATCGTTTGTGCCTTGTCGATAAGCTTCGTACAGTACCCGATCGGCACGAGCACTTCACCGTTCTCCGTTAGTGATTGGTCGGGGATCGGTGTTGCTGAATTTATTTGCTCAGTCTCGGTTTGTTTCTTTCGTGCACCCCTCACTGTGACAGGCTTCGATTTACGAACTTTGTGTCCCATCACTCTGCCCGTTGTTTTTCTTCCGCTTGGGATTATGTCTTTGTTGCGATCGAGGAAAGTTCCAACAGCATGACGGCTGATCTCACCACCTGCATTACGAGCATCGACATATCTAGCGAGAGCAGAGTTCGTCGTAATCCCTCGCTCTACCAACTCTTTTAGAGCGCGCCTTTTTTGTTCGACGGACGCCTCTCTCCACTTGGGTCCCGTATAGGAAATCTTTCCTGCGACAGAATTGACCCACCTCTCGGGAAGATTGCTCGACATTGCGTTTTCTCCACGGTTCCTCATTGCCTCAAAGAACCCTACCAGAAAATTCACACAAAAACAGTTCATTGAAACTTCCTCGAAAACGTGCTTTAATATCGCACGGAAATCGAGGCAATCTTGCGCTCGATGTGAAGTGAGGGACTGACACATGGGACGCGCATTCGATCCGCCGTTTGCTGACCAACTGGTCACGCTTGGTCTGCGGCAAGCTCTTCTTGCTGCGGCGATCGCAGTCGTGGTTACTGCGTTCATCATCTTCGCAACCAGGCATTGGCCGCGGAGACTTGGTTTCTGGGAATGAATCGCAAACAACGAGAGGGAATCAGGCTGGGCGCACTACGCCCAGCTCTTCTTTTATCAGCCCCTTTATCTCCATCATCGAGAGAAGAACATTTGCTTCCGTAATTGGCATTGAAAGGGAAGTGAGGAGTTCGTCGCGCGAGCAGGGCGATGCGAGAATTTCGAGTACGTTGGTTTCGTCTTTGTTTAGATCGGTGCGCTCGGCGGGTCGAGCAGATTCGCTTACATCAATGCCGAGCGCTTTCAAAATATCTTCAGGCTCCGTCACTGCCTGTGCGCCCAGTTTGAGAAATTGATGCGTCCCTTTTGAGGTCGCACTGAAGATTGAGCCGGGCACAACAAGTAGGTCGCGATTATATTCAGACGCGAGACGCGCAGTGATGAGCGACCCGGATCTTTCTTTCGCTTCAATCACGAGCGTTGCGTGCGTCAGGCCGACCATGATGCGATTTCGTTTCGGAAACGTAAAATTATTTGCCTTTTCATCAGGCTCCATTTCGGAAATATGCGCACCACCGGTTTCTATTATTCTGCGCGCCATTCCGAGATTCATCCGTGGATACATGATGTCCCAGTTGAGACCGGAGCCTGGGCACGCGACGGTCGGAAGTCCGACCCTCATCGCGGTCTCGTGCGCAGCAGCATCCGCGCCATAACAATTTCCGGAAACGATCACGACCGGATATCCGCGAAGCCCTTCAATCAAGTATTCACACGCCTGTTTACCGTATGGCGTGAGCGCTCGTGATCCAACGACAGCGAGCCATTTCAAATCAAACGACGGCAATTCCCCGCGCACATACAACTGTTTCGGCTTGCCCGGAATTTCGTTCAAAAGGGGAGGAAAATCTTCCAGCGCGAGTTTCGAAAGATCGGATTTCATGTGGATATCGTATCATTGGAACAGTCGGTAGAGTGCGATACATTTACTGGTATGAGCGATGACATAGAATGGATACGGAAGAAGGCGAACGATCCGAAATGGGTGCTTGAAGATATTTCGCATAAAAGGGACGAAATTAAGGCCGAAGAAGCGAAGGGGGACAGGGCGAATCAGTCAAAGCTGAGACGTTTGCGGCATGAGTTAGCTCGTGCGGAGGCTCACCATGAAAGGCTTGAGCGAAAAAAATAGATCGGTAACCAATTGCACTGCACAGGGTAGCTTCCCAGTCGTTCCGACGAGTGGTATATTCCTCCTATGCTGGACATCAAGTTCATCCGCGAAAACAAGGACATTGTCGCCGCGGGGGCGAAGAAAAAGCACATCGAAATTGACCTCGACCGCCTTCTCGAGCTCGACGATAAACGTAAGACTTTGCAACAATCCTACGACGAAAAGCGAAACGAGCAGAACAAGGCGTCCGATTTGATTGCTGCCGCACAGCTAGAAGAGCGAAAGAAAATGGTTGAGGGCATGCAGGGTCTCAAGGAAGAGATGAAGGCCATCGAGGCGGAGCTCGAGGTTGTCATGCAGGAATGGCGCAATTTGATGGTGCGCGTGCCGAACGTCCCGGACATGACAGTGCCAGAGGGAACCTCGGACGCTGATAATAAAGAAGTAAAAACGTGGCCTGCCCGTAGCGACGGCCGAGGGGGCGAAAAAACAGAATTTGATTTCGAGCCAAAGAGCGCGTCCGAGCTTTTGCTTGCGCATGGCATGGCGGATTTTGAGCGCGGCGCAAAAGTCGCCGGTTTTCGTGGATACTTTTTGAAAGGGGACGGCGTGCGACTTGTGTGGGCGCTTGAACGTTTTGTGCAAGACCGATTTATGAATCGCGAAGGCTTCGAGCCGATCATCGTGCCCTCTCTCGTCCGAAAAGAGCCGTTCATTGGCACCGGATACTTGCCGCAAAGCGAAGAGGATTTGTATAAAACGCAGGACGGTGAATATCTCGCAGGCACTGCCGAAGTCGCCGGAATGGGGTATTACATGAATGAGACGATTGATAAAAAAGATTTGCCGATCAAGTTTTTTGCGTTTTCCCCATGTTTCCGTCGCGAAGCGGGGAGTCACGGCAAAGACGAGAAGGGAATTTTCCGTGTGCATGAATTCGTGAAGTACGAACAAATCGTGATGTGCGAAGCGTCACACGAAGAATCGGTCAAACATCACGAAGAGCTTACGGCGAATTCGGAAGCGCTTTTGCAGGAATTGAAATTGCCATATCACGTCGTCCTCAATTGCGGTGGCGACATCGGGCTCGGGCAAGTAAAAAAATACGACATCGAAGCATGGATGCCGAGCGAGAAGAAATATCGTGAGACACATTCGTCGTCGTACTTCCATGATTTCCAGACGCGTCGTCTCAATATCCGATATCGCGATGATGACGGACAATTGAAATTTGTACACTCGCTCAACAACACCGCGCTTGCTCTCCCGCGCATCCTTTGTCACATCGTCGAGAACTTCCAACAAAAAGACGGCTCAATTGTCGTGCCCGAAGTCCTACGGGCGTACATGGGGAAAGATGCCATCACAGCGAAAAAAAGTTCATGATATAAAGCGTGCTCCTTCTCGCGCGAAAGCGCAGAAGGAAATGGAGCCGCTTTTTTCCGAAAAATCGGCGCGGCCGCAACTACGCCTTCGCACGCGACGGCGACGACAGAAAATGCTCGTCGTGAGTGCGGCATTTTTTACTGCGTTTGCAATTCTCGGCAGCCTTGCGGGCGCATCACATTTGCAGAGCATGGCGATTCGCGACATTTCAGTGAGCGGTGCGGAGAAAATTTCGCCCGATTCGCTTGTTGCGTTCGTCGGTGCGGGCTTGCGCAACGAAGGCTTTCAACTCTTTTCGCGCGAGAACATGTTCATCTACCCTCGCCGCGAAATCGAATCGACGCTTTCAACCGAATTCCCGCGCATCAAAGACGTTTCGCTTTCGCGTCCGTCGATGCTCGCACAAGCAGTCGTAGTGGCGGTCGAAGAACGCGACGCGTACGCGACATGGTGTTCGGGCAATACCTGCTATCTTTTTGACAGCGCAGGATTTATATTTGCGGAAGCAGCGGGGGAGAATACTGCCGTGCCGTATATTTTTGAAGGCGGCCTAGCGAACGATTATGCGCCGATTGGACAATGGTTCTTACGTGGTCGGATTATAGAAGCTGTAGCTCTTCTCGATATGCTTGGAAAAGCGGGCTTCTCACCCGAGAGGTTTATTATTGATACTGAGAAAGATTTTTCCGTGCGATTAAAAAATGGGCCGATTTTATTGCTCTCGTTTGAAACTGATCACGATACGATTATGCGCAACTTAGATACGGCGCTTGAAACGGATTCCTTGCGAGACCGCCTGAGCGAGCTTGAATATATTGATTTGCGGTTTGGTAACCGGGTGTACTACAAATGATTGCGGCGCGCTTGTTGCGCGCCGCGAGGCTGAATCTGAGTCATTCTTTGTTCTTTTTTGGGTCATAGCGCGAGTCATAAATCACCCGTGAACGCGGCTTTCTTTGTTCACGCCGTTCACGCCGCTCTTCTCGCCTCTCCCACCAAATACGAAACTGTCGCCACCATTGCCGTATACGCTCGGTCATAATTGTCCTCCACGAACAGCGACTAAACTGACTCCGACCGCGAATCATGCGTCAGGGCATATGTATGCGCAATGAATTATTGAGTATGCTAGGGTATCCGTTATGCAAAGCTTCTGGGAAGGCTTACCTAAGCCATTTTTCATACAGGCGCCAATGGAGGATGTAACCGACGCTGCGTTTAGACAACTAATCGCGCGTTTTGGCAAGCCTCACGTGATGTTTACCGAATTTACGTCGGCTGACGGGCTCGTACTTGCTCCCGAAGAAGGGAGGCGTCACTTGCTGAAGAAGTTGGAGTATTCGCCTGAAGAGCGACCAATCGTCGCGCAGCTTTTTTCCGCAATTCCTGAGCGCATGGAAGCGGCGGCAAAACTGTGCGCAGAACTTGGCTTCGATGGTATCGACATCAACATGGGCTGTCCTGTCGACGATGTGGTGAAAACAGGGTGCGGCGCCGCGCTCATCAAAACACCCGCACTCGCGCGTGAATTAATTCGCGCTGCGCAAAAATCCGGCCTTCCGGTTTCAGTCAAAACGCGTATCGGCTACGACAAAGACGAACTCGATACGTGGCTGCCGGAATTGCTTGCGGAAAATCTCGCATGTGTCACGATTCATGCGCGTACGCGAAAAGAAATGTCAGCCGTGCCTGCGCGTTGGGATGCGGTAGCGCGCGCAGTCGCGATTCGCGATAAGCTCGGTTCAAAAACACTCATCGTGGGAAATGGCGACATTACACACATCTCTGACGGCCGTCAAAGATGTGTGTATGCGGGGTGTGACGGCGTTATGCTGGGACGAGCCATCTACGGCAATCCATGGCTGTATCGGGATTTGCATATTCGACGCACTGCATCGTTACGGGGCCCTGACGTGTCCCTCACCGTACCCATGTACGGCTCGGAACCCGTCCCTCCCGCGCCTCGCATTGCATCCGAATCTGCAACTCCCGTCGAAGTGACTGACTCTGCGTATGTGCCAACTCCGCAAGAACGCATTTCCGCTCTCATCGAACACATAAAACTTTTTGAGGAGAGACTCGGTGGCTTTTCAAATTTCGCGACAATGAAAAAACATTTCAAAGCATATATTTCTGGTTGGGATGGCGCCAAGGACTTGCGCGTGCGTCTGATGGCGATATCCACAGCCGCCGAGGCGCTTGCCATACTTCATGATGTCAGGTACCCTGAAATTGGTGAAGCTGTGATGAACTCCAGTGTAACGGAGACGTAGCATGTGCGTAGATCCTCAACTTCTCGAGTCACCCAGTGTTGTCGGCGCAGTGATTGCGGCCGCAACAGATCTTGCGGCAAAAGAAGGTCCCGCTCGGTTTGAAGAGTTGAGAGTGGCCATGAAGTGGGAGTGGTTCGAGGCGATATATGCTCTCACTTTCCACCGCGCATGGAAGTCGGTCGGGCTCAGTCGCGACGCTGTGTGTGGTCTGCACCGCACGGATCATTGAACTGATCAAATTTGCATAAGAGAAAGGAGCCCGCTACGCGGGCTCCAAGGTTGTTTGCATCAGCAGTTTGCATGTATGCATAAATATCCTAGGATTGGTACAGCATGCTCTTTTCAGGAGTCTTGTGTCATGTTTGAAGAGGTCACAAAAGTCGTCAACAACGATGATATCGACAGCGCAGCGCTTCGCATCATGCGACGCCAGGAAACGATCACACCTCTAAAGATTGCTGGTGAGCTTGGATTGCGTCTCGACAGTTATTACGCGATTGTAAAACAGAATCCATCATTGTTGCTGTACGAAAGGTGCGTCCGTGCGAATTGGAATGAGATAATTAAACAATCGCAATGTCTTCAGGCGGCAAACAGACTCTTGTCTTCTGGACGGGAAGTGCCTCTTGCAGTTAATGACTTCATGACGAGCACAGGCCTGCCAGGCACATTTATCACTGCCCTTAGGCTCTTGGATGTAAATACGTATTCTCTCATTGCGCATCTGAATACGAAGAGAAGGGAAAGACGACGGGTTTTGGTACTATCGGAGGCGCTC
>JBAQPT010000138.1:0-4943 GCA_049306055.1 Minisyncoccia bacterium
CATGAGCCAACTGTCAGTCCTGAATTGTTTGAGGCGGTCCAAAAGAAAATCACTCGTAACTACAATGTGGTAAAAGTGAGACAGGATATCAACCCTGATTTTCCTTTGCGCGGCTTGGTGAGCTGTGCGGTTTGTAAAGGCAAACTTACTGGTGCATGGTCCAAAGGCAAAAAGCAATTGTATCCGTATTACTTTTGTCAGAATAAAAAGTGCCCTCTTAAGAGTTCTGTTATCCGAAGAAAAGACCTCGAAGATAAGTTCGATGAGCTTTTACAGAAGATGACAACCGACGACGATATCATCGAGCTCGCAAAAGCTGTCTTCATAGACGCAAAAGAGACTGATGAAAAAGAGTCAGTCTTGGAAAAGAAAACGTATGCCAAGCGAAAAGAAGAATGTGAGGCAGACATTGAAAACTATACGGAGCGTGCCGGTAAAGCCAAGGTCCCGTCAGTGATTGCTCAATACGAAAAGAAAATCGAGAAGTTAGCGGCCGAGCTTGAGCAATTGGAGTCAGACAGCCTTGCCGAATACGACTACGGCGTACCTTATCGAACAGCCTTAGACAAAGTAATGGGTGTGCTTAAAAACCCTTATCCTACCTGGGTAGAGTTCGATGTTTTCGAGCAACAGAAGTTCTTTTCGTTCCTTTTTGAGACGAATTTGGAGTACGACAAAAAAGAAGGTTATCGAACACCAAAATATACAGTCCTTAAAAGGGTTTTAGAGGAAATTGAGTCCTCTGGCTCGGTTGATGTGGACCTGAGGGGAATCGAACCCCTGCCTTGTCAATGCGAATGACATGTTTTACCACTGAACTACAGGCCCAATCTCTTAGCGAAATGAATATACCATATTCATTTTCGAAATCTGCGTACTTGACTTCCTAATGTCGGACATCTACCATCAGTCGTGTACCGTGATTAGCCAGATGGCACGCGGTGCAGTGTAGTAGTGCAACAATGTAGGAGAGCAAGATGCTTCCATACACCGCTTCGATGTACTTGGCGGATTGCTTCGGTATCGGGCGAGCGCACGGCGTCCGTGAGTGCAAGCACCGCGGCCCATGCGGCCCCGAGTACCACGGCAAAAACGGCGGCCATGGTTGGTGCGCTCGCTGCTATCTCTGTGGCTAGCAGCTGACGTTCGCGAGGACGTGTGAAGAAACTGCGGGGGTGGGGCAAGTTCCCACCCTTTTAATATTTATTGTTGAGGTTTAAGTGATGTCGCGCAGTTCTCACACTCACAGAGGCTTTCTTGTCATGATTTTGGTATACTGGCAGCATGCAAGTCTTCAAAATTGTTGGGCTACTCGTTCTCGCCGCCGTGCTCGGCGCGATTGCGATGACCGTTCACAATTTTGCCTCCGGCATCAATAGCCCGATTCAGCCAGCGCAAGTCATTTCAAATTTTGATGAATGTGCAGCGGCGGGGAATCCGGTGATGGAATCGTATCCGCGTCAGTGCAATACCGCAGACGGTCGCCACTTTGTCGAAGAGATTTCAGAAATGCCGACGTCAAATGATGGCATGATGGCAAATGGTTGCGCAGTCGCTGGTTGCTCGCAGCAGCTGTGCGTTTCTGCAGAGGAAGCATCTACGATTATGACGACCTGTGAATACCGTAGTGAATATATTTGTTACGCCGAAGCTTCATGCGAGCCGCAATCAGACGGCAAGTGCGGTTGGACCATGACACCGGAATTAAATCACTGCCTCGCAAACCCGCCCGCACTGCAGCCCGAGGTGCAGTAGTTTTACGGAGGAGAATCGAACCCCGCCTGCTCCATGCCCTGGAGGCATCTTGCTAATAGACTATAGGCCCGCATAAGTCGCGAATAAGCTAACAAAAACAACCGCGAAATGCGATACGCAGACGTTCATTTAGATTCCATCCGCACTTTGTAAAATCGTACACATACGCAAAGGTCGAATGCATTAATCGGTTACTCGAATTAATGAGACACACGTATGAACAAAGACAACAACAAACAGAACCAGCAGCGACGCGACGGTATGCCGCAAACGGATCAGGCTCGTGAAGAACAAATGGCGACGCAAAACGCCGGAAGTTCGGACAGTGGTGCAAGTGACCGCGGATTTGGCGGAAACGAGCGCTCCGATCAGTAGCAGCAGGCCCTCCACCACGGCCGACAGGCGAGCCCCCGCCCGCCAGAAAGCGATCCTCGAAAGAGGATCGCTTTGGTATGCAAGATTGTCCATGCTAGTATCGGCGCGGACGCAACTACGGCAACGTACGGCAACGGAGGAATTTGCTATGAGCGAACCAGTCATTATAGGGCGTGAGAAGATTCTATTCAGAGACGCACACTACGATCTGGAGCGATATTTTCGCCTGGAACGCAGGTGGGTTCAGATAGCTGGCGTACAGATGATGCACATCGTCCGAAACGGCGGCGACTCTATCTTCCCGGTCATCTCGACCCAGGGAGGTATCGTGCTTGTCGAGAAATTTCTGCCGAGCCAAGGTGAATACATGTGGGGACTTCCGACGATGCGCGTGTCACAAACATCATCGCCAGTTGCAGTAGCATATCAAGAGATGCCCCGGCTGATAGGCTACACCGCCACGGCAGGCGATTACGAACTCATCGCGACGCTTTCCCACGAAGATGCTACGGGAACTGGGAATGTCGTATATGTGAAGCACGCTCGGCGCATCGAGAAGCCGGTAGAAGCTCGTCGGCCGGAAGACATGATCAGAAACATCAAGGTTGTGCCACGGCATACGGCAGTGCGGGAAGTTCGCATTGCTAGTCATGTTGCAGCAATCGCGATGACGCTCGATATCAGTTCCGGCGACAAGTTCGATCGGCCGTAAGCAGAAGACTCAACGAGAAACCCCGCGGATCCGCACGGATACCGCGGGTATATTTTTTGTGATAGCATCCGCGAGGATAAGTGAGACTAGAAACTACAACTTCCTGGAAAGGAACTCGAAATGGGCATTTATTCTAAAGTAGTCGCACCAACAATCTTTGCGCTTACTGCACGCGATCCTGAGCCGGCGCATCGGCTTGGTATCCTCGGTCTGAAGACGCTCGCGCATCAGCCGTTCTACGGCCTGGTTAAGATCGCGACGCAACCGATTGGACTTGCCACAAAAGCTTTCGGTCTTGAATTCGATACGCCGGTCGGCATCGCCGCCGGGTTCGATAAGAACGCGGAAGGAGTGACCGGGGCAAGTGCGCTCGGTGTTGGCCACGAGGAAGTAGGCACCATCGTGCCGCGACCACAGCAAGGGAATACGCGGCCACGACTCCAGCGGATGGTGAAGCAAAAGATGCTTCGCAATTGGTATGGTTTTAACAGTGCAGGTGCACCGCAGGCTGCTTCAAACCTCCTCGAGGCGCGCCCCGGCACGATGCGCGTCGGCGTCAACATCGGCGCGAACAAAACGACGCCAATTGAAGAGATGCACAACGACTACGTGTCATGTATCGAGCTTCTGCACCACTTTGCGAGCTACTTCTCGATCAACGTCAGTTCGCCGAACACGCCCGGGCTGCGCACCTTGCAGTCGCCGGAACGCATTGACAGGTTGCTGACCGAAGTCGAGATGAAGCTCAACGAAATCACGATGAGATTCGGAAGAAAAATTCCATACGTCGTGAAGACGGCCAACGATCTTCCAGTCGAGGCGACGGTCGAAGTTGCGGAACGTATTGTTGCTCGCGGTGGCGCGGGCATGATCATCGGGAATACTCGCATGGTAACGCTTCCAAACGGCAATCCCGCCGGTGAGAGTGGCCCGCCTCTGTTCGATTTTGTCGGAGAACGAATCGAAGCGGTAAAGCATGCGTTTCCGCGGCTCGATCTTGTATGGACCGGCGGCCTCGACAGCCCTGAGCGAGTCTGGGATGTGCTGCGTCGTGGCGCAACACTCTGTCAGATCTACACAGCAATGGTCTACGAGGGGCCGTTCTTTTTCCATCGTATCAATTCGTATCTATTGAAGAGGCACTACCAGCAGATGTGGTAAGCCACTTCTAAGATGTATCAAAGCCGGATTTTGCCACTTGAGGCAAAATCCGGCTGCTTTCTTTTTATACATTTCTCGGGTACCATGGACTTTTAGTGCATAGAGCACAAACGGTTTCGACTTCAACCGAAGAGGAGACAGACGTGAAGAAACAACAGCACGAACGGCGCGCGACGAGGGTGCTTGCGAAAGCCCCTCTCAACGATATTTCGCTAGGCCGTAACATGGCGCTTTTGCCGTGGTACGACCGCGAGTTTCTCCGCCTCGCGCTTGAGTACGGCGGCATCTACAACGCGCACACGCATCTCGATCGAGCACACACACTCGAAGATGTTTTCCTGCGGCACTACAACACTACGCCGCTCGAAGCCAGTAGTCTGTCGCTTTCGGTCAAGCAAGAACTCGTGGGGGAGCTCCACCTCGGCCCAGCATACATTGAGGACAATCTCTTCACTCGCATATGTCACGTCATTCGCATACAAGTAGCGCTCGGCGTGACGCGTATCGACACGAACATCGATGCAACGCCGGACCTCGGCCCAGACGGCCTTCGCGCGATTCGCGTCGCGCTCAGGGTAAAGGTGGCTATGGAGAAAGAGTTCGAGCATCTGAATTTCAAGATGCGCATCGCACCAACGCCTATCTTTGGGTTCAAGCCGGACTCAAAATACAAACGGTCTCGGTGGGAAGTCTTCGAAGAGGCGTGTGGGAAGTGCGATTATATTTCCGGCCTTCCTGAGAAAGACGATTTCCCCAAGGGTTCCAACGAGGATAAGAAGCTCGACTTCAAGAACAGCATCAGACGCGTGATCGAACTCGGTTGCAAATTGAAGAAAGAAGTCCAACTGCACCTCGATCAAATGAACATTCCGGGCGAGCGGGGGACAGAGCGTCTCTTGGAGGCGCTTGAAGTTCTCGACATGCCGGAGGTTCCTGGCAG
>JBAQPT010000139.1:0-2391 GCA_049306055.1 Minisyncoccia bacterium
GCACTATGCTGTGCCGCCGCAGTCGCCTCGATTGGTCTGTCTAGTAGATCAAATACCAGCCGTTCTGCTGAAACACGAGCGCCAGAACCAACAGCGTAATGACGACGGTGTTCGTGACAAACGTTGCCATGCTCTTTCTCCTTAGCACAAGGCATTGCTGCCAAATAACCATACCACATGTTCATGAAAACACCATTTGAGAATGGTCTTCACCAAAGCACAAGTGACAGGTGGCGCCTTCCTTGCGACAATGGCACCATATGGAGTATGAAAGTCCTTTTGTTGCTTCTCTCGCTGATGTTCTTCGTCGCATTGGCGACCGACTTTTCCCTCAACCCAAACTTGCCTTTGAGCCAGTTCGCATCCGAGCCGAGCGAAAACGGAAGTACAACGCCTAAGATAGAAACAGCTGTCGCAGAGTCACCACCTTCAAAAAAGGTGGTGCAAGTCGTGCCGAAAGAAACGAAGAGTGCGGCAGAGGCAAAGCCTCTGCCGCAAACTCCCCCACCAGCACCGAAACCACCGACCGCAACGCCACCCGCTTCTCAAAGCCCGAGCTTTGAAGCAGAAGTTGAATCGGAAATTCTTCGTCTCACCAACATCGAGCGCGCGAAGTACGACCTTTCACAACTTTCTTCCGAAAATGTTCTTGCAGCTACGGCAGAAGCCCACAGCGAGGACATGCTCGATCGCGATTTTTTCTCGCATGACAATCCCGACGGCTGCAGTTCTTCGTGCCGCGCAACTGCCGCAGGCTATTCGTGGCAAGCAATTGGTGAGAATATTTTTATGCTGAAAGGCTGGGACCTCACCGCCGAAGAAACAGCGATCATGATCGTGAACGGCTGGCTCGGTTCTCCCGGCCACAAGGAGAACATGCTGAAGCCGGTCTATACCGAAACCGGTGTCGGTGTTTTCGTCGAGGATGAGGCAGTGTACGCAACGACTCTCTACGCTAAGCCACGTTAGTCTCTGTGAGCGCAGCGAGTAATGATGCGGCACTCCAAGCTTGAACGCGGCATGCGCCCTGACCGCGTTCATCACAGTACTCACGGTAGCGGCCATTTTTATACACAAACAATTCGATCGGCGTTTTGAAATGCGAATACGCCGTCATCAATCCAGCACGCACACGCTTCGCTTCTTCGCGAAAACCAAAATTCTCAAGACCGTCGGCGACGATTGCGGTGTCGTGCGGCCAGATGGAACCGTTGTGATAGCTGTGCGGGTCGTATCGCGAGGAACGACGCGAGAGCGTTCGAATACCCGCGCGCGGCACGTAGAGATCGGGTTTTAAGAGTCGACGCGCAACTCCTGCGACAAATGTCTGATCAAGCACGCTCTCGGGCATCGCGCCACGCTCACTTTTCCACGAAGCCCAAAGAACATGACCCATCGATGATCGAGCCGACTCAAGATGATTCCCTTCGCCATCGATCGCAAAAGCGAGCGACGCCACTCCTCGCTTCCCTTCAAGCACAAATACCTCATTGAATTTTTTCTTGAGCGCCGTCGCACGGCCCGAAAGTTCCAGCGACAATTCCGCATCGCGCCCTGTAAAATAATCCGCCCATGCACGAAGCGCCACAAACGAATACGCCTGTACTTCAACGGGCGCAATCGGATAGCGCGGACGTTGTGCACGATTCTCAAAGAAAATGGACTCACTGCTGTCCATCCAGCTTTGTGTCACCAGACCGCCGCAGGTGCGATCGGGATGTACGTGATAATCAAAAAGACCGTCACCGTTGATGTCGCCAAAATCGCGCATCCACTGCAGCGCCGCGCGAATATTAGTTTCGATTCCCGAAACGTCGCCTCCGACACGATAATACGCATGCGATGCCATGAGAAACAGCGCCGTCGCGTCGGCAGTGTCGTAGCTGCGCATGACATTATCCGGGTAGAGATACCACGGCTTTTGCATGTGCACGGTGTGGATGGTGAGATGTTCGTGATATTCAGGACGATACTCGTGAATGATCTTCCCCGGCTCTTCGCCGCTTTCTATATTCACTTCGTGCCCCTGTAAATCGGCAAGGTTAGCGAGAATTTTCCCGACAAGCGCGCGATAATACTCATCATGTGTTTTTTCGTACACTTTTAAAAGCGCGAGCGCAGTAATTAGCGAGTCGCGCCCGAAAATGCAGCCGTAAATTTCGCTTTTCGACGACGCAAGAATGCCGCGATCAGTTTCAAGTTCGCGAATCGATTGCTCTCCCAATTTCCATAACTCTGCATGCATATATTTGTATAGCACGCATCGCGTATGAATTCATTACTTCATGAATATATCTTTCTTCCATCACAGCCATCCACTCGCGGCGCTGCGGGGCGTTGCTTCTCCGGGGTCGCTGTCTGGCGTTGCTACGCCAGCGCTCACTCTCGGCC
>JBAQPT010000140.1:0-1962 GCA_049306055.1 Minisyncoccia bacterium
TAAATCGCTGCTGCGATTTTGCGACTCCGTCTCACCCGAGAACACTTTCCGGCGGCGTCCGTTTACACCTTTTTAGCTGCGAGCGACTACTTCGTCCCCGCAAACGAGAGCGTCATGCGGCGTTCCTTCGGCTCGAAGAGCTTGATCACGAACGGGTACACCTTGCCGAGCTCCAACTTCGCGCGAAGTTCTGCTTCGTCTTTGAATTCGGAGATATGGACAAGTCCCGCAACTCCTTCTTCGATAGAAGCAAGCGCGCCGTGCTTGTTGTACTTGATGACAACCGCGTCCACCGTCTGGTCTTTCTTGTATTTTGCAGCGGCTGCCTTCCACGGATCGTCAGAGAGCGCTTTGATTGAGAGGGAAACTTTGTCGTCCTTGATCTCGATCACTTTCACTTTCAACTCTTCACCAACTTTGTAGCGCGCCTTCGGATTTTCGACGAGCGCCCAATCCATTTCAGAAATGTGCACGAGGCCTTCCAGGCCTTCCTCCAATTTCACGAAGATACCGAATTCCGTTGCGCCGGTGACAACACCGTCGGCGACATCGCCCACGTGATATTTCTCGACGAGACCAGCGCGTTCGCTTTGACCCGCGCCCTTTTCCGAGAAGATAAGTTTCTGCTCCTTTGGATTTGCCGTGATGATCTGCACTTCGAGTTTCGTGCCGACGAGTTTCTTGAGTTCAACAAAGATTTTTTCCTTGTCGCCGTCCGGAACGCGTGGGTAGTGCGCTGGTGCGAGCTGCGATGCCGGCAAGAAGCCGGAAATGCCCTGCCAGTTGATGATGAGGCCGCCCTTGTTCGCATCGGCGATAGGGAGCTCGAAGACAGTCTTTTTCTGCGTTGCTTGTTCAGCCTCGCTCCAGATAAGCGCTTGGCGAGCTTCGCGGAGCGAGAGCTCGATGTAGCCTTCTTTCTTTTCGGTACCAACGACTTTCGCGGTGATGATGTCACCGACGTTCGTATTCTTCAAAGCTTCGCGCGCGGACAGGTATTCGCGGCCATAAATGATGCCTGTGCCAAAGGGATGCAAGTCGACAAAGACGCGTGCGCGGCCGATCGCGACGACCGGGCCTTCGACGACGTCGTCGTTAGCCGGACGCTTTGGTGTTGATTCCAAAAGCGAGTCCATCGGACCCTGTTTTTTAACCTCCTCGCTGTTTGATTCCTTTGCGTCGATGTCGCGTTCGACATCGGCAGCTGTTGCTGTTGGCATTTTTCTTGTAGGTCGGGCTCTCCGCGTCCTGCATCCGTTTCGTTGATGACGCCAGAGGATTAACCTTTCCGTAGAGAACTAGTAATGCGTGCGGGTACTATATAGAAAGATAGGGGGAATGTCAAAAAAGATGAGAGCCGCTCGCTATATAAATAACGAGCGGCTGGGTTTGATTGGTGGGTTGGCCAGCCCTGCCTTGCGGCGCGGGTGATTGGTCGGCACCTCCTTTCAATGCCGGCACATTAACACCTCGATTGTCTTTGTCAAGGGCTTCCAAAATGAAAGGGACCCGCACACAGAGGTGGGGTCCCAGGGGCTTTCGCCAGTACAGTTTGGAGTCTGTATCCTCAGTCCAGTTCGTTAGCGGGAGCTAGCTCCCGAGGCCGTGGCGGCCAGCGTTGGTTCTAGATCTCGAACGGGTCGGGGATGCCGGAGCCGGCGCCGTGCTGATGCTGATCGGTCATGGCGGTGCCGGAGCCGTCGGCGGCAGGGCCGGTCGTCTGGGCGCTCATCGCAACACTGGGCTTCGTGGGACAGAACATCTTCATGGCTTCACTCCTTGTGTTTGCCATTTCAGTCAACAAGGGCATCCTAATAAATACTTCATTCTTTGTCAAGTCCTGCAAAGTGTGGTCAAAAATATGGCTTAAAATATGGAAAAAGTGAGAGCCCGCAGAGGTCCTTTGGAAGGACATGCGGGCTCATGTGGGGACCCATATCAGCACTGGCGTCACGCAGAACG
>JBAQPT010000141.1:0-10816 GCA_049306055.1 Minisyncoccia bacterium
ATCAACAATCGCACTCGGCATGGACCAACTCGGCTTCTCTCCATATCTCATCAAAATTTTTGAAGAAGAAATTGAAAAGCCAAACGGCATGATTCTGAACACGGGCCCGACTGGTAGTGGTAAGACGACGACGCTCTATGCATTCTTGAAAAAAGTTTCGACGCCTGGCATCAAAGTTGTGACGATTGAAGACCCGATCGAATATCACCTTCCCGGCGTCGTGCAAACACAAGTTTCAAAAGACTATACATTCGCCTCAGGACTTCGCTCAACGCTCCGCCAAGATCCCGACGTCATCATGGTTGGTGAAATCCGCGACGCCGAGGTCGCCTCGACCGCGGTGAATGCATCGCTGACCGGTCACTTAGTTTTCTCAACACTGCACACCAACGACGCCGCGGGCACATTCCCTCGTCTTCTTGATATGGGAGTCAACGTCGATATTCTCGGCGCAGCGCTCACCGTCACGATGGCGCAACGCCTCGTCCGCCGGCTCTGCGACAACTGCCGCGTCGCAACACCAATTTCTGCAGAGGATCAAAAAACCCTCGAGCCCATTCTTCGAAACATTCCGCATCCGGAAGATCTCTCGCAAAATCGCGAAACAATGTGGGTCGCTAAGCCAGGCGGCTGCGAAAAATGTGGCGGGCTCGGTTACAAAGGTCGCATCAGTGTTGTCGAAGTGATCCGCATGAACAAAAGTATTGAAGAGGTTGTGCGCAAGACGACCAGCGAACGCGAAATCTGGCGCGCCGCAAAAACGCAAGGCATCCGTCGCATGGCGCAAGACGGCGTTGTAAAAGTATTGCAGGGCGTTACCTCGCTCGAAGAATTGGGCCGCATCGTCGACTTACACGACGAAGTAATGATCGAAACGCTGTCGTAACAAACGGTAAAGTTTGCGCGAGCGCAACAAATGTCTTTCCAACCCTTGCTCGCATGCAAAAAAGTTGGTGTGCGCCCTTGTTGTTCATGAAAATTAATTGCGTTGCATGAATTTTTTGTGCAATTCGTGCACCAGAACACAAAAAAGCATTGCACTCGAGTGATGCAATGCTAGTTTGGATAGAGAGAAATTGTTTCTTGATATACTACTGACAGGTCGGAGAAGCACATCTCCAAGCAATAGCTTTCAATGGATCATCGAAAGTCGGAAAGAACCTAAGGTGTGGGGTAGCAAACAGCCCGAAGGCGGCAACCGCCGCCAACCTTGGTGAAATCCTGACATGCTTGGAGATGTGCGCCTCTGACAGCCCCGTCCTGTTGTATGAAGAAGTCATACAATAAAAAAGGGCGTTCCGAGACGCCACACTGCCGGATAGTCTATCACGCCGGTGTGCCGTTGTCAATATGCAGAAAGATCAGGAAATAAGCCCTAAAACCATCAGGTCGCTCGATCAGGCGCTCCGCCCCGGCCTGTGGAACGAATATGTTGGGCAACACACCATAAAGGAAAATCTCCGCATCCTCCTTACTGCCGCAAAGGGTCGTAAGCAGCAGCCGGAGCACGTTCTTCTGTACGGTCCGCCCGGCCTCGGCAAAACAACGCTCGCGCATTTGATTACCAAAGAAATCGGCGCGAATTTGCGCTCAACCTCTGGCCCCGCAATCGAACGCGTGGGCGATCTGGCGTCGATTCTCACCAACCTCTCGCCCGGCGACGTGTTATTTATCGACGAAATTCACCGTCTCAATCGAACGATCGAAGAAATTCTCTATCCAGCAATGGAAAGTGGCGTGCTCGATATTGTTATTGGGAAAGGTCCATCGGCGCGCACGGTGCAACTTGAGCTTCCTGCGTTCACACTCATTTCCGCAACGACGCGCATCTCGATGCTCTCCTCTCCCCTCCGCTCACGCTTCTCTGGCGGCACGTTCCGTCTGGCGTACTACACCGAAGACGAAATTGCGACAGTGCTGAAGCGTTCCGCAAAAATTCTCGGCATCGCGATCGATGATGATTCGTTGAAAGAAATCGCGCGGCGAAGCCGCGCAACACCGCGCACCGCCAACTATCTTCTCAAGCGCTGTCGCGATTTTGCCGAAGTGAACGGAGAAATGCTTGATATGAAAACGGTAAAAAAAGCGCTCGCCCTTCTTGAGGTCGATGAACTCGGCCTCAACCAAATCGACCGCGATATTCTTAGTGTCCTCGTCGACAAATTCGGCGGCGGCCCTGTTGGGCTCAAGACTATCGCAGCCGCGCTTAGTGAAGAAGAAGCGACGGTTGAAGAAGTCCATGAGCCGTATCTGATGCAACTTGGCCTCCTCGAGCGCACTCCTCGCGGCCGCATGGTAACCGGAAAGGGTTACGAACATCTCGGCGAAAAGGTACCGCAGGCGCTGCAGCCAAAATTGATTTAGTGCGCGAATCGCGATACAACATCGAGAATGGCAGGACATAACAAATGGGCACAAATAAAACGCCAGAAGGGCGCGAATGATTCTGCGAAGAGCGCTTTGTGGGGGAAGTTGTCGCGGCGCATTAGTGTCGAAGCTAAAAAGGCGGGCGGCGACTTAAATGCGGCCAATCTGCGCTCTATCATTGAAAAAGCAAAAGCGGCGAATATGACGAAGGACGCTATTGGGCGTGCTGTCGTCAAGGGCTCATCGTCGGACGCCGCCGCAATGGAAAGCGTCGTCTATGAAGCTTACGGTCCTGGTGGTGCGGCCGTCATTATTTGTGCGCTTACCGATAACACCAACCGCACACTCCAAGAACTGAAAGCAATTTTCGCGAAACATACAATCAACCTCGCCGCGCCTGGCGCCGCGCTTTGGGCATTCACGAAAACCGAGGAGGGCTACGCACCAAACGCCACTATTCCCCTTTCTCCAGACGACGATGCTGCTCTCATGAAAGTAATGGAACTCATCGATGTACTCGATGACGTTGAGGAGGTTTACACGAACGCCGAATAACTCATTTCTGCTTCTTGGAAAAATACCGCGCGACCACAACACCGACAACGCAACCGAGGATGACGCCGGCGACAACATCTGAGATCCAGTGAAAACCTACGGCCGCACCGAAAGCAATAAACACAGCGCCTGAGAGCACGGCGATTCGGAGCGACTGGTTGCGGGTCATGAGCGCGATCGTGAGTGCCCCAGCAAACGCGACCGCCGTGTGCGACGAGGGCCAGCCCCAAAAAACGCCATGCTCGATGATGCCAAAATTAAAATCACGCGAATAGTCGGCGGTTATGTAGTGCGTCAGAAATTCGGGCTCCGTGCGCCCAGTGAATGCTTTGTAGATAATAGTAACGAAATAGGCAAGAACCGATGCTTGCCCTGCTGCCGCGCCCATCTGCACCAAGTGGCGATTCCGACGGAATTCCCCATAGACGTACAAACCGACGGGGATGATAACCGGTGTAAAAAAGCCACCGATGCCAGCGATCAGAATGATGGGCGTGAGCGCATCGAATCGCGTAGCCTCAAAAAAGCGCCAATCTGCGCCAGAGAGAACGAGGCCGGCAGTGAAAAGGGCGGCAAGGAGGTGCCATGCCAAATTGATGCCAGTGTAGATGCTGAGCAGATTTCGAAGTGTCCCCTCAAAAAAGTCTCGAACCATCCCGCACAGTATAAACGAGGCTGGGGTGCTACACTTTTTTAATGCGCGTGCTTGCAATAGACCCCGGATACGGCCGCTGCGGTGTCGCGGTTTTGGACAAGGAAAATGGAAAAGAGGCTTATATCTATTCGGATTGCATTGAAACGTCCGCGAAGGTGCCATTTGAAGAGCGTCTCGGGACCGTGGCGGACGAATGTGCGCGACTTATCAAAGTACACAAACCCGACGCACTCGCCATGGAACGCCTTTTCTTCACGTCGAACCAAAAGACCGCAATGCATGTCGCCGAAGTGCGCGGCGCTATTTTACAGGTCGCTCAATCGGCGAAGCTTCCGTCGTTCGAATACACGCCAGGGCAAATCAAGAGCGCGACTGCCGGACACGGCAAGGCCGACAAAAAGCAGATCACGCAAATGATCCATCTTCTCCTCAAAATCACAAAGCCTATCAAGCTCGACGACGAGTACGACGCGATCGCTGTCGGTATAACGCATTTGGCGCATGCGCGGTAACGCGGAAGATCAGCGAACGTCTTCATGAATTGCCGACGTACGATTTTCGGGCTATCATCATCTCTAACGTCCGGCGCATAAGGCGCCTTTTATATGCTCAAGGGGATATTACAGCATCGACACACCCATCACTTTTTACGCTATGCCGTACTCGCGGGAACGATCTGCGCAGGCGTTTTTGTCGCGTGGGCGTTCTTCGCGACTGTTCCCTCTATAGAAACCATCGAAAACCGGGCAGTCGCAGAATCAACTAAAATCTACGACCGCACCGGAAATGTGCTCCTCTATGACGTCCACGGCGCCGTGCGTCGCACCGAAGTGCCCTTTGAAGAGATCTCGCCGTTTATCCGAAACGCTACTGTCGCGATTGAAGATGATTCGTTCTACCAGCACAATGGCTTCCGCCCGATGGCATTCCTCCGCGCCATCCTAGTGAACCTGCATTTGCGCGCAGGCTATCGCGGGCAAGGCGGCTCAACGATCACGCAGCAAGTCATCAAGAATACGCTGCTCACCGCAGACAAAACACCAATCCGCAAAGCAAAGGAGATCGTACTCGCCATGAAGCTCGAGCGCATCGCCTCGAAAGACGAGATTTTAAATATTTACCTCAACGAAACGTCCTATGGAGGCACCGTCTACGGCGTCGAAGAGGCAACGCAGTATTTCTTTGGAAAAGCAGCAAAAGACGTCTCGCTTGCCGAGGCGAGCTACCTTGCGGCGCTCCCACAGGCTCCAACGCGCTATTCCCCCTACGGCAGCCATCGCGATGAATTGGAAGAGCGTAAAAACCTCGTTCTCTCGCGCATGCTCGATCTGAGCTACATCACCGAAGAAGAACATACACTTGCGATGCAAGAGCAGGTGCAATTCCACAAAAAAGAAGAGGCGGGTATCAAGGCGCCACACTTCGTCT
Source organism: Minisyncoccia bacterium (assembly GCA_049306055.1). GTDB lineage: Bacteria > Patescibacteriota > Minisyncoccia > Phycocordibacterales > UBA2100 > UBA10103. The sequence goes on from JBAQPT010000141.1 coordinate 5,006, forward strand.
TCTACGTCCGCGAATATCTGGAAGGAAAATACGGCGCTGACGTGGTCGCAAATGAAGGCCTCCGTGTTATCACAACACTCGATTGGGACCTGCAGCAGAAAGCTGAAGAGATCGTCGCGGAACATGCACCACGAATGGAGGCGAATTTCCGCGCAACGAATACCGGCATTGTTGCGGTTGACCCGAAGACAGGTCAAATCCTCGCAATGGTCGGTTCGCGCGACTTTAGCGATCCTGCCTACGGACAAGTGAACGTCACCACCTCGCGCCGCCAACCAGGCTCAAGCTTCAAACCATTCGTATACGCAACCGCATTTGAAAAAGGTTACACGCCGGAAACCGTGGTCTTCGACGCTCAAACACAATTCTCAACGGCTTGCGCTCCTTCTGATGTCGCAAATGGCGAAGACCCGTGCTATTCCCCACAAAACTACGACGGCCTCTTCAAGGGCCCTATGAAGTTGCGCGACGCATTGGCACAATCGCAAAACATTCCGGCAATTAAAACGCTCTACCTCGCCGGTATTCAGGAATCGATCGAAACGGCGCGCGACATGGGTATCACAACTCTCACCGACGCTGCGCGCTACGGTCTCACCCTCGTTCTCGGCGGCGGAGAAGTGACTCTTTTGGAAATGACGAGTGCGTACGGTGTCTTTGCCAACGACGGCATCCGTAATCCGCCGACCGGCATCATGCGCGTCCTCGACAACAGCAACGAAACACTTGAAGAATACGAACAGCAGGAGTCCCGCGCACTCGACCCGCAAATTGCGCGGCAGATCAGCGATGTTCTCTCTGACAACGTCGCGCGCACGCCGGAATTTGGCGCAAACTCACCACTTCACTTCCCCGGATACAAAGTTGCGGATAAAACTGGAACCACCAACGACTTCCGCGACGTCTGGATTGTTGGCTACACACCAGGGATTTCGGTTGGTGCGTGGGCTGGCAACAACGACAACTCGCCCATGGAGCGCAAGATCGCGGCGTTTATTATCGCGCCGATGTGGCATGAATTCGTTGAATACGCGCTCGAAAAATATCCCTCCGATGATTTCCTCCCGCCAGCGCCTGATCCGGAATACGACTCACTTCCTGCGGTCTTGCGCGGCAACTGGAACACAAATCCAAGTCTTGGCGTTCACGACATCCTCTATTGGGTAAACAAAGACGAGCCGCGCAGCGGTCGCAGCGGCAGCCACAGCGATTCGCAGTTCTCGTACTGGGAATTCGGCGTCGCGCTCTGGTCACAAGGCGGCGTCATTGGAACAGGAACACCAATTCTTACCCCGGGAGGACAGCCTGGTTTTGCAATCGCAACGCCGTCACCCAACGAATCAATTCCCCTCGAAACATTCGAGACATTTGTTGAATACGAAACGTCGCTCGGAGTGACCAGTGTCTCGTATTACCTTGGCGACGAATTTGTTGGCGTTTCCAACCAACCGCCATTCCAGATCGCAATCCAACCATCACAAAGCGGCCCAACAACACTGAAAGCGGTTGCGGACTCGCTTCGTGGTCAAGTTGAGTCAACGGTCACGTTTACCGTCCAATAGAATCACTTTCTATCGATTGAGCGGCATCACGAGGTACGTGAATGTCGCATCAGAGACGCCGCGGATCACCAGCGGCTTCCCAGCACCCGAAAAACCGAGTGTTATTGAGTCTGAGGGAATCGATTGCATACAATCGGCAACATAGCCGATGTGAAAATTTACATCGATGTCATCCCCCGAAACAGCCGCTTCAAGCGAATCAGACATTTCGCCAATCGCCGCCGACTGCGCCGTCACATCAAAAACTTTCTTTTTTGGATACACATGAAAGCCAACATGCTGATCTGCGCCAGCAAACACCCGCGCCTTGCGTAGGGTTTCCATAAAATCACTTTTTAGAAGGGTTGCTTCGGTTGAAAACTTCTTCGGCACGATCTCTTTATAGTTTGGAAAGGTCCCGTCGACAATGCGCGATGTGAACGTAAGGCCCGCATTTACCACCAACTGAGACTCATCAATTACCAATTCGACATTTTCTTCGGAAACCCGCTCGAGGATATGCACCAATTCCTGTGCGTGCTTAAGGGGAATGAGCACTTCCCCCTCATTCTTTCCCACCGCGTCCGATACCACTTTTTCTGCGAGACGGAACGAATCTGTTGCAACCGTCGCAAGTTTCGAATCTTTGACCGAAAGATAAATGCTCCCCAACTCAGGACGAATCATTGAGGTTGAAGCTGCGTAGGTGACTGATTGAAGGGATTGAAGAAGAAGTTGACGCGACAAATGAAGTCCTTTTCCACCCCCTTTTGAAGGAAGCGAAGGAAATTCATCGTGCGGAACCGCTTTAATAAGTGTTCGAGAGCCACGCGCCTCGATAAGAAGATTTGGTCCGTCGGTTTTTAGTGTCACTTTATCCCCAGAAACCGACCGAAGGGTTTGCGCAAGAATGGCGGCTGGCACCGCAACAGATCCTTTTTCCACCACATCCCCTGCAACTTTGATTTCAACCCCCGCTTCAAGATTTGTTGCGCGGAGTACTAATTCCTTAGTCGCATCAAGAAGGATACATGAGAGAACAGGGAGTGATTCTTTCTTTCCAACAATTCTCTCAGTGATGAGTACTGCGTTGAGGATTTTTTCTTTCGGAGTTGTAAATTGCATACCGAGATTGTAAGTATTATTTTTTTATAAATACTTATTATTACTATTAGTAGTGTGGATTAGGGGATAAGTCTTTTTTATTCAGTGTTTGTGCGGGTTTTTTGGACAACATACCTGGGGAATACTTAGTGTATATGTTTGTGTAATGGTGTGGATTAGTGAAAATATTTTTTTAAAATCAGTATGCACAGGTCTGTCCACAGGTTATGCATGCACTAACGTGCGGATATGTTCCAACTCTTGTTCAAGAGAATTATTGCGCTTTACTTCTTCTTTTATCTTTTCGCACGAGTGGATAACGGTTGTGTGGTCACGTCCGCCGAGTTTTTCACCAATCGAAGGATATGAAACGGCAAATTCTTCGCGAAGAACATACATAATGATCTGCCGCGGCTTCACCACCTCCTTCTTGCGCGTCTTTTCGTAAATGCTTTTTTCGGCAACTTCATAGTATTGCGCGATACGACGCACCACCTCCTCGATGGAAACACCTTTTGATGGTCGTACGTTGTGCTTCACGAGCGCTTTCACGTCAGGAAGTGTGATGGCTTTCCCCTTCAATTGCGACTTACACACAATCATATTGAGAATACCTTCGAGTTCGCGAATATTTCCACGGACATTCTCCGCTATATGCGCAACGATGTCGTCAGGAAGATTGAAGCCAAGCTGTTCAATCTTCGCCTTAATGATCGCATTTCGCGACTCAACATCCGGCTCCGGAATTTCCATAATGACACCTGCAGAGAGCCTACCGCGTACGCGATCTTCAAATCCCGGAAGCAGCATCGGATGCTTATCTGACGAGAAGATAATCTGCTTATTGTTGTCGTGCATTGCATTGAAGAGGTGAAAAAGCTCTTCCTGCGTGCGTTCTTTCTCTGCCATGAACTGAATATCATCCATGATGAGAACATCGTACTGACGATATTGATCTTTAAAATCATTTGCACGGCCTTTTTGAACGGAATTGATGAAATCTACCGCGAAGCGCTCCGAGGAAACGTAAAAAACCTTTTTATTGCTGTGTGATTTTTTGAAGTGATTGCCAACCGCCTGAATCAAGTGGGTTTTACCATGTCCGGTCGAGCCATAGACGAAAAACGGGTTGTAGGCGAGGCCTGGGCGCTCGATAACCGCTTTTGCAGCGGCATGCGCGAGCTGGTTAAAGGGTCCGACAACGAACGTATCAAACGTATACCGCGGATTGAGATTGTCGCGCTTATCGATGTATAACTGCCCGAGATCAAGCGAGGCATTGTCGCGGCTCTCGCGGCGCGGCTCGCGGCGCGGCTCTCCGGCGGAACGATTCACAACGTATTCCACCGAGCGAATCGTGTTATCGAGGGTGCGGAGCGTGCCAAGAATAAGCTTGTGATGCTTATCCATGAGCCACTCTTTCACTATTTTCGATGGTACAGCGACTTGCACACTTGGACCGTCGCGCGAAACGAGGTCAGTATTGCGAAACCACGTGCGAAACGATGCCTCCGACGTGCCGAGCTCGATTTGCACCAAGGCGTTCTGCCACAATTCTCGATTGGTCATAGAGTGCGAAGCGAACGAACGAATAAATGCGAAAAACAAAGGAGCAAAAACGCACGCATATGTGAAAGTCATTATACGCTCCCCTGTTTTGCGTGGAAGTACCAATGCGTGTCGTGATATATGTTCACAAGCTGTGTATAACCTGTGTGTAACTTGTCACGCATAAATCGCTGCTGTGATTTTATGCGCCCCGTCTCGCAGTCATGCTAGTTCCGACAGGTCCAACGTTTCCACTCCGTCTCACTTGAAAAATAAGAAAAAACGCGTATAGTACGGCTCATGAAGAGAAACTATCAGCCAAAGAAGCGAAAACGTGCTCGAACGCACGGCTTTCGCGCTCGTTTGAAGACGAAAACCGGTCGTCGCACCCTTGTGCGCCGCCGCCGCAAGGGCCGCGCTCGCCTTGCACTCTAAGATGCCTCGCAGCAGTCGCCTCTCCCGCGCTGATTTCAAGCTCATGCGCGGCTTTCGGCGTATACAGGGCCGTTTCTTTTCGCTTTCATTTGGCACAATCGCTGGGCGCTCCAGTCCCGGAGCCGCAATCATAGTCTCCAAAAAGACCGCTGCTCTCGCCGCGACGCGCAACCGCATCAAGCGCCGCGGCCGCTCCGTACTGAAAGAGGTGGCACAAAAGAACGATCCTGTCCTTGTTCTTGTCGCAAAAAAGGGGGCGGCAGAAGCGGCTTTTTCTGATATTCAAAAGGATATCCAGGGCCTTGTGGCGCATGCGCGCGAGGCGCGTTAGAATACGCGGGTGTTCAAGGCCGCCTTTTTCTCTCTCGTCTACGATCCGCTCTATAACGGACTCATCTATCTCGTTGATGTCATGCCCGCCCACGACGTTGGGCTCGCCGTCATCGTGCTTACCGTTGCCGTAAAAATAATCCTCTTCCCCCTGTCGCGCCAGGCAATCAGAACGCAGATCGCGATGCGCGGGATCGCCCCCGATGTGGAGGCAATTAAGGAGAAGTTCAAAGACAAGCAAGAAGAGCAGGCGCGCGCGATTTTTGCGCTCTATCGGGAGCGAAACATCCGACCATTTGCTTCATTTTTCCTCATTTTGCTTCAATTCCCTATTTTGTTCGGCCTCTACTGGGTCTTTTGGAAAGGCGGGCTCCCGAACGTGGATCCATCCATTCTCTATTCATTTGTACCGATTCCTCCACATGTGGACATGCACTTCCTCGGTTTTTTCGACATGAGCGCTCGTTCGATCGTTCTTGCCGGCCTTGCCGGCGCTACGCAACTGGTCTATGCCCGCCTCTCGATGGGGCCACGCAAGCCACGCGAAAAGACCGAAAATCCGTCGTTTTCTTCGGATATGGCGCATAGTTTTGACCTTCAGGCCCGCTACGTTCTCCCAATTATCGTTGCGGGTATTGCCTATACAGTCTCAGCGGCCGTTCCGCTCTATTGGACGACATCAAACCTCTTCATGATCGTGCAGGAATACATCATGGGAAGGCGGTTCGGAGACAAAGCAGTGGAGCCGAATACCGGTGTTCCTGGCGTCCCGCTCGCTTAGAACTGGCTCTCTGAAGCCATTGGTGATACAGTCCTGCCATGCAGGTGGACGTAAAAGTAATTCTCGAAGAAC
>JBAQPT010000142.1:0-7242 GCA_049306055.1 Minisyncoccia bacterium
GCCAAAGAGCAGATAGCGAATGTCGTAGATAAAATGATGCGTGAAAAAATTGATGTAAATGAGAGCAGCAAGAATCCATAGATGATATGAGGCTGGAAAATTCAGAAACGAGAGGTTGAGAAATTGAATGGCGCGGGAGATGTAGCTCCCTATTGCTGAGTAGAGGAAGCCGGTAAAAAGCGGCACAGTCGCAAACATAAACAGTACATTGTCGGTGTTTGGATACGCCCATGAGCCGATCGCGGGATGCGTTTTGAATATTTCCATTCCGGTTGCAAGGATGTGGAAAATAATAATGACGAAGAATTCACGCCGCTGTTCGAAGCGGAACACGAGCGCACAAACTTGAAACAAGACTGCCGCGAGGAAGATAAAGTCATAACGAGTGATGAATGGAATGGAGATAATTTCGGTGAGAAGAAACAGTCCGAGCAAGAACGCGCCAAAGATACTCGCTCGCACGTTGGCAATGCCGAAGTGCCAGAGTTCGGTTAGGAGCGCTTTCATTCGTGCATTATGCAGTATTTGTGCTATAATTTCCCTATATGGGACAAAAACGAGTTTCGCCGATAATGCGCAAGAAGACGAAGAGTCGCAAGACAAAAGCGCGACTTGCTCGCAAAGCCGAAATGCTGAAGGGCCTCGTCGGTAAGCGCAATCGTGTGCATCGCAGAAAGCGATAGATTTGACACGCGTTTTCTGGCGTAACTATGTTGTCCTCGAAGTCCCGGGATACGTCGGCTCTTGGTACGTCGGATGGATTGCAGGCGCGCGAGTCGGTATCTCTCGAATACCAATTGTGGGCGAAGTACGAATGCTTCGCGGCCCGGAAGCGGCGATGTTTTTCGCTGTGAGTGCGATTGATGGTGAGCAACTTCCCTTGCGCGCCGTCGCGCTGGGATATGTTGGAGACAAGGGTGTGCATCGCCGAGTGCAACTCCACTAGGATGCCTGAGCCTCGCGGACGTGCGGGGCTCGTTTTTTTGATGCTATAGTGACGACATGTCAAAAGTAGGACTTGTTCTCGCCGGCGCATATCTCGCCGCAAGTGCGTATTTTATTGGCACCCAAGGGCTTTTTGGTGAGAGTTTTATTTCACTCATTCTTGGTATGCCGTGGACGCTGGGCCTCGCCTACTTTGAGTATTTCAATGCGACGGGTGCAGTAATGTATGTTCTTGCGCTCGCGCCGATTGCGCTGAACACGTATATCCTCTATAAAATTGGCGGACTTTTTTCAAGGTAAATTCCTTGCGTTGGGTATGATTGATAGTTTGGAACGGCAGATTGGCAGACGTCCCGAGAGAAGAGTGTCGGTGCTTCAACGCTTACGAAATAGCGTTGGCGGCGGCGCACTTTTTGCAATTGCCGCCTCACTTCCGACGTCGAGCTTGCACAACACCGTCCCGGATCAAAATCCCAGTACCCTAACGCGAGAGGAGCCTGTAAACGAGAAGGAGCCCATCAGCGACGACGAACTCTACGAGGATCGCCGGCGAGAAGGAGACCCAGCTATTGGGCGGAAAGATAACCCCGAGTACGTCGACGCCGCACAGAAAGAGGAAGAGATGTTTGCGACGTTTAAGGAATTCAATACGCAGATGGGTGCCCTTAACCGAGTTCCCGAAAATGAGCGCATGCAGGCATTTCGGGAGCATGAGATATATCTCGTTGATCTCGTGCAGAAGAAGTTAGCGCAGGGTTACGCGTACGGTGCTGCTATTCGCTCCTATGAGCAAAAGCATGGATCGTATCCTGAGCTTAAAATACTGAAAAAAGTAAACGACCTCATTCGCTCACTTCAACATACGACACGACCCGAAGAAGACGTGTCGAAGGAATTGAAAGATTTTTTGGAGGAGGAATACCCTGACCAAGAGCTGAATCAATATTTTTTGCGTGAATTTATTCACGGATTGTTTGGGTATGCTCGTCCGGAATATTGAACGCGCATCATGACGCACAAAAAACCGCCTCGCGAGGCGGTTTTTTGTGCGAAAGCATGAGTGAGCTAGTCGTCGTCTCTATCATCGTTGTTCCCTTTGCCCTTTCCGCTGTTGTCGTTGTTTCCGTTGTGCTTTTTGTCATCATCGTCAGATTTACTCTGCGTTGATGTCGCGTTCGAGTTGAACGGATGACGGTCATTAAGGTCCGGCGTACCGTCGTTGTCGTCATCTGGATCTGCCGAGTTAATGATGCCATCTCTGTCTGCGTCACCATCCGAGCATTGCGACTTGAAGTAAGTACGACTCTTCATGCCGAAGAAGCCAGTTCCATTCACATCGATGCCGAAGCGGCGTTGCATCATTTTTAGTGCTGCGAATGTCTTCGGTCCGAAGTTTCCGTTCACGAGTCCCGGCGGGAAAAGTGTCGGATCTTCCTTCGCGAGAAGTTTTTGCAATTCGCGCACATCGTCACCCTGGTCACCGCGCTTCAAATCGCGCCAGAAATTTCCGCACACCATTGGTGTTGTGGTGCCCGTACCGCTTCCACCGGGAATTTGCCCGATGATGAGCTGTGCAATTTGCTTTTTAAGGCCGTCGATTTGCGCAAGAAGCGCCTGAAGCTGCGCAAGAATGTTTGATGGAGTCGAGGTTGCCACAATTGCGACCGTCGCATTCGCGGTCGTTGTTCCCGCAGGATTGACCGCAGTGAGCGTGTACACCGTCGTTGCGCTCGGCGAGACAGAAACTGACGTTCCCGTCACGGTGCCAACACCGCCATTGATGCTTGTCGAGCTCGCATTGGCGACTGACCACGCGAGCGTTGACGATTGCCCCGCATTTATTGCTGCAGGTGAGGCGGTAAACGAGGAAATGACCGGGGCGCCTTGCGGTGCCGCGATTGTCGCGCTACACGTCGTTGTTGCATTGGTCGACGATGCGTCAGTGACCTGCAATGTCATGGTGTGTGTTCCCACTGCGGCGGCTACCATCTGCGACGACGATGTTGCGCCATTCCCCCAAAGGAAGGCGTAAGGTGCCACTCCGGAACTTCCGCTCCCACTCCAGGTGATCGCGCTTGCGGATGGCGACCCGCTACACGATGCGGTAAGCGCCGATGCCATGCTGATAAAAACAAATGGGAGAAGCAATGTCCCCAAAAGTGCGATTGTTTTTCTTGGTAATGTCATATCTAATTTTTTACGTTAGTAATACATACCTATTTTACGCCGCGTTTTGACGAGCGGCTAGGTCTGAATATGAAGACGCTGCGTAAAGCGGTCGATTACCTGAAGTTATTGTTATGACACGCTTTTACCTGTGCGCAATGGAGCAGTAAAGCTACCGCCCGCGAACTGTCCCACGCGGGTTCGACGGAGTTGAGCTTCCACCTGAGCTTGAGCCGCCTGATGACGAACTTGTCGAGCCGAACTTTAGCGTAAGCGTGCAGTTTTTTGCGGTGTCATTTGCAAGCACTACTTCCCCTTTCGTGCTGCAGTCGCCGCCCCACACTGCCGTGTAGCGTGATGGTCCCGATGCTGTTATTGCATAGGTTGCAGGCTGGCCGCTGAACGTAATCGAGTCGCCAGACGCAGTGACGCCAGCGCTTGATCCCTTCTTTTTCATTGTCAGCTTGAAGTCCTGCGCATGCGCAGAGCCGCCGGAAACTTGAACTGAAATCGTCACCGTGCCGTTTGCCGCGTATGCGCGTTCAAACGAAGCTGCAAACAAAAGACTCGCGAATAATGCCATGAGGAGAACCCCCGCTCTCATGCCCGCTGGTTTCCCACCTAGGGCATTTCGCATATTTAGTGAGCGCCGGGCTTCTAATAATCCGGCACTGCTTCGGATAGTATATCACAGCGGCCCAGACGCTCTGCATCCGGGCCGCTGTGCATTTTTGGGGGCCAGCTACTCGAGAATGAGCCGCGGCGCGAGGTTAGCATTTCCCTCCGTAGTTGCACCTTCTCTCGAATAGTAATCAACGTGGCCACTCCGGCCTTCGTTGGTCTTTTTAATGAGCCAGCCGAAGGCACCACTCAGTACATCCTGCGTGACATCCCACTCGACTTCACCGGTTTGATTGTTCACGTGGAGCTGCGAAGGAGCGGTGGCCGCACCGAACGTTCCACCATTCCATTGCGGCGAGCAGTTCGTTTGCTGGTTGGCGATATTGGTATCGCTCGCACAATCCCATGTCGTCCCTGCCCCTGTACCACGCGTCGATTGCGAACCCGGAACGCCAGCGTTCTGCCCATTGCCTTCTGCGAAATCGACAGAGAGCAAGTGTGCGTCAACCGTTCGATCGTTCTGCGTACCCCAATTGTCGGCGTTTTCGCCTATCGTCAGAACCAATGTGGCTTTCGTGAATCCACCCGCAACAAATGCATCTATCGCTGCCTCGTCGAATTTTACGACCACGCGATTATCGCCGCTTGCTTGAATGCGAAGCTGTGGATTTGCACCTTCATTTCTGTCTGGATTTCCATGGCGCAAGAAGCTATCTCCTGTTGTGGTCAAAGTTGCGGTCTCGGGCGCCTCTCCTACAAACGCAAATACATCGGTATGCGATGCTCCCTGGTCGTCGGATGCACTTATCTGATAGATGGTCGAACCAACCGTAATCGCGCTTATTGCGTAAGGAATCGGAAGTGGTGCATCGGTTGACCATGAATCGGTCGTCGGGTCATATACATCGTGTGTGTCCACTGCTCCCCCCGCCGACTGCGAGCCACCGCCGATCACATGGAGTTTGCCGTTCAAGCTGGCAACTCCTGCTGTTACTCGTCCTCCTCCTGGAAGCGAAGTTACGGTACTCCACGAATCAGTCACGGGATCGTAGACATCTACCGACGCAGGATATCCGAAGCCAGTGCTATGACCGCCAACAACGTACCATTTGCCACCGACAATAGCGCCCGCTGCGCCGAAACGGCCGGTCGGTATCGAAGCCCCCGTCGTCCATGAATCCGTTACAGGATCATAAATTTCGAGTACGTCCGTCGCCCCTCCGCTACCGTCAACATTGCCGCCCGCTACATACAACTTTCCATTCATCGTAACTGCGACTCCGTCACCGCGCGCCGTAGGCATAGACGCGCCCGAGCCCCATGTGTCGTTCGTCGCATCGTATATCTGGAGCGTTGTTTGCGGGGAGCCACAGCTTCCATTGCATCCGCCCGCAAGATAGAGTTTGTCCCCGATGAAATCACCGAACGACTGAAGAAGCGGAGTAGATGTGTCTGCGCCAAAACTCCACAAGTCATTCGCAATGTCATAAACCTGCAATGAATCTGATTGTGGGTTACCGTGACTTGCATAAATCTTGCCGTCGAAGTGACCAAGATTTGCATTTTGTGACGCTTCGAGAAGCGGTGCTTTGCAGAACCACGGAGGAACTGCGATACACACTTCCACAATCGGCTGCCAATTTGGATACAGATCACCTCCGGAAGAATCATTGGTCAGGTTGGTTTGTCCCGAACCATCAGCATTCATGATGTATATCTCGTAGTTTCCGTCGCGATGACTTCCGAACGTTATTTGTGCACCGTCAGGCGAATAGGCCTGATAAAAATCAGTCACAGTATTCGCTGTCACGTTCGTCTGTGAAGAGCCATCCGCATTCATGGAGAAAACCTCCCAGTCGCCGTCTCGGTTGGTGTTGAAGACAAGTTTGGTGCCATCGGGCGACCATGACGGCTGCTCGTCTGTTGCCCCATTATTACTGAGGTTGGTTTGTCCCGAACCATCGGCGTTCATGACATAGACATCCTCACTGCCATCTCGGGTACTTGTAAATGCTATTTTCGTCCCGTCCGGTGACCATGTCGGCGCGTAGTCCAAACTACCATCCGTCGTGAGCCGTGTTGCTCCGGTGCCATCGGCATTCATGACATAGATCTCTGTATTGCCGTCTCGGTCACTTGCGAATACTATCTTCGTTCCATCATGGGAGAACGAGGAGAAATAATCGGTACCCGGCTCTGCGGTCAATCGAGTCTGTCCCGAACCATCGGCGTTCATTATATAAACCTCGTTGTTTCCATCACGGGTGCTGGTGAACGTTATCTTTGCGCCGTCTGGAGACCACGTCGCATTGCTGTCGGTATCGGAATTATTGGTGAGATTCGTTTGCGCAGAACCATCCTGTTCCATTGCGTAAATTTCAGAATTGCCGTCCCGGTCGCTTTGGAACACTATCTTTCCATTGCTCCCCGGAAATGCACTTGCAAGCGCAAGCGCCGGAACTAGTAAAAAAATAAGTGCCGTGAAGGCACTTACATATGCGCTCTGCGCCTTCCACATACGTCCGTATTGATGCATATAAAAGTAGTGAGATTGATTAATGTCTGTACGCTACCATGACTATTTCACAGCGTGACGTCGCATGTGGATAAGGGTCGGCGTGTTCACTCGCGCCTCATACACGAAGTGGATATACTTATGAGTATGCAACCCTTCGATAAAACTCAGGGCAAGAAAATAGTTCCGCATTTATGGTTTGATAAGGAAGCGAAAGAGGCGGCCAGCTTTTATGTATCGGTTTTCGGCGATGATTCGAAGGTCGGGACGATTTCGACCATCGGAGGCACACCATCGGGCGACACCGACATCGTCCCCTTCACCCTCTGGGGGTTTGATTTTCTTTCGATCAGCGCGGGGCCGTATTTCAAGCCGACACCTGCGATTTCGTTTATGGTCAATTTCGACCCCATTAGAGAGCCTGCGGCCTTTAACGGAGCGGGCCCCTCGCAAGAAGAGGCGGCGAAAAAAAGACTGGACGAGGTTTGGGCGAAACTTTCCGAAGGCGGCAAAGTCATGATGCCGCTCCAGGAGTACCCTTTTTCCAAACGATACGGTTGGTGTGCCGACAAATACGGATTCACGTGGCAGTTGATTTTGACCGACCCTAAGGGTGAGCCGCGTCCGAAAATAATTCCCTCTCTCATGTTCGCGAACGAAAAATTTGGCAAAGCCGAGGAGGCGATTAATTTCTATCTCTCTGTTTTTTCCGAGAGAGGCGAATCCGCCTCTGGCGGAAAGGATGGGACAAAACTGGGCATGATGGCGAAATATCCAGAAGGTTCGGAGGAGGCAAAGAAGGGCGCGGTTATGTTCGCGGATTTCAAACTTCTCGACACGTGGATGGCCGCAATGGATGGTCCCGGGAAGCATGAATTTGATTTTAATGAAGCGATTTCGCTCCTCGTAAATTGCGACGATCAGGCTGAGATCGATTATTACTGGGAAAAACTCTCAGCTGTTCCAGAAGCAGAACAATGTGGTTGGCTGAAGGA
>JBAQPT010000143.1:0-9915 GCA_049306055.1 Minisyncoccia bacterium
AAAGAAGTTCGCCTACTTTGGAACACCGATGCTTGCAGTCGATATTTTAAATGCGCTAGGGGCGGCACAATTCGCGCCATCACTAGTCGTAACGGTGCCGGATCGTCCGAAGGGTCGCGGTATGGAAATGACAGAAACAGCGGTTGCGACATGGGCGCGTGAACGAGGCATAGAGGTACTGAAGCCGGAGAAACTGGACGCCGCGTTTATTGAGCATTTCGCGAAACGCGATATTTCTTTTTCGATTGTCGTTGCCTACGGAAAAATTGTGCCGCAAGCGCTTCTTGACGAAGCGCCGATGTACAACATTCACTATTCCCTCTTGCCGCGGTGGCGCGGAGCGACGCCAGTAGAAAGTGCGATCCTTGCGGGTGACAAAGAGACCGGCGTCGCACTACAAAAAATGGTGTACGAATTAGACGCTGGAGCTGTGGTCGCGGTCGAAAAAACAGAGATTGGAGATGGCGAAACGACGCAAGTGTTGCGTGCACGGCTTAATGCAATAGCGGCGACGCTGCTGGTCTCGACTATGCCGATTCTGGCGGAAGGCAGCCCACCACTTCAAGAACAAGACGCCGCTCAAGCAACTCGTGCAATAAAAATGACAAAGGAGGAAGGGTTACTTGATCTCTCTGATGATGGGATTCAAAACTACCGAAAATTCCGCGCCTATTTCGGATGGCCCGGAACCTATGCATTTTTTGAAAGAGGCGGTAAGCGCATTCGCGGCATTATCACGAAGGCGCATTTTGATGGAGCAAAATTTGTAATTGACTCAATAAAGCCTGAAGGCAAAGGCGAGATGCCGTATGCAGATTTTCTACGCTCTGGCGCAAAGCCCTTATAGCGTTTAGACTAACCCGATACCGCTCGAGCTTAACCCTGCGAAGGGTGGGGTGCTCGCGGTCGGAGCGCGCGCACGCGCTCCCAGCCCCAGGACGTTCTCTCTCTTCGTCCTGGGGCTTCCTCTTTTATTGTGAAATTTCAAACACTTTCTTCTTCGCGCGCTGCCCTGTCAAAAACCTCACGCTCGTGAGCGGCACATTGTAATGCCGCGCCACGAGTTGTTGGACGCGGTCATTTGCTTCATTGCGCTCAGGCCGCTCCCGAATAGCTGCAGTGAATTCGTTCTCACCTGTTTTTTCAAAACGCTCTCGTCGAGCTTTCGGAGTCACGCGCACCTGTACTTGCATCACGGGAATTGTACCAAAATCCCTGAAAATGAGGTGAACTGCCAAGATTGCTTTTTGGTCGATTTTTTGCTATAATTCCCTACGTTCGGATATATAAAGGCTCAACACAGCCACTTTCTGTCTGATGGTAGGAAGTGTTTTTTGTTGCCTTGCGACGGAATGGATCACCGCGCGAGGTCGGCTCCCGAACTCACCAATGACATCAAACAACCCTTCGGGGTCGAAGCGCGCGTTCAACATCGTTAGCATCCTTGCGATTCTCGGCCTCAGCCTTGTCGCACCGGCTACAACGTTTGCGCGAATGCTCGCCTAGCCTCGTCAACGCGCCGCCCCTCTTGGGGCGGCGCGTAGTTTCTTTGACACCACTTGATTTTCCAATTGCGCTGCTAGCTCGTGCATAAAAATACGGCCTCATTAAGCCACTGACATTTTCTACCATATATTTCGCAATCTGTTTGGAAGAATTACGCAAGGTAGAGTGGTATGCTGCGTCTGGGGAACTAGGGAAACATTTTGATCAATAATTCCACATAGTTCATGCGAACAAACATAGCGCTCGTCGGGAGTATAATCTCATTGGTAGCAATTATTGCCTCTCTCTTCATCTCCTTTTATCTTGAAGCTCCAAGTGGGGACACGTTTGGGCGTACGTCTTTCATACTCAAACAAACGACAAAATGTGTTGGCGGCGTGCCATTCGTGACGCTCACCTGGAACAATCCGAATCGAGCAAAATCCTTTACGCTGTATCGAAATCCATCGCTGAATGGACAGAATTCCTGGACATTCCTTTCGAAAGGAACCGCATCCTTTCGAACGTATACCGAAAAAAATTCGTACGCCGACAAGACATATCAATACCAAGTGCAGGCGCGCAGCGGAACTG
Source organism: Minisyncoccia bacterium (assembly GCA_049306055.1). Taxonomy (GTDB): domain Bacteria; phylum Patescibacteriota; class Minisyncoccia; order Phycocordibacterales; family UBA2100; genus UBA10103. Next base: position 2,080 of record JBAQPT010000143.1, read on the forward strand.
GATCCTCGCGATATTCGAATATCGTAATTATCCCTGTAATGAATTGTTCTGCTGCCGCATCGAATCCCGCAGCATCAACAACTGCGTCAATCGCGCCCGTGGCGTCAACAACCTCGCAAACGACCCCGAAACCAATCGTGAGCACACCACCTTCTGTTGCAACATCGTCTAGCCCCGCACCAACACCTCCTGTTCACGCAACTTCTTCGACACTTCAGTGGGGCGCGTTTGTTGGTGGAGGCCCTGCGGAAATTGCGAACTTTGAGACACTTGCGGGAAAACAAATGCACCTTGTGTCGGTATTTACCGGCTGGGGCGCTAACGGCGCGTTCCCTTCCGAATACGGCCCAGCAGTTCGTGACAAAGGCAAAACGATGGTTCTTTTTTGGGAACAGTACGGCACGACTCTTGATGACATCATTGCAGGAAAACATGACGCGTACATCAAAGAATTTGCGGCGAGTGCGCAAAAATATGGTGGCCCCATCATTCTCGCGCCACTGCATGAGATGAATGGTGATTGGGATCCGTGGGGTGGCTTCGTCGGTACTAACTCGCCAGAAAAAGTGATCCTAGCGTGGAAGAAAATTCACGATACGTTTGGTGCTGTGCCAAACGTTAAATTCGCCTGGGATGTGAACAACATGTCTGTTCCGAATACTGCTGCGAATGCGATTGAAAAGTACTATCCGGGTGATGCGTATGTTGATTACGTTGCGGTTGATGGTTTCAATTTTGGTTCTCCATGGCAAACGTTTGATCAGGTGTTTGCTCAATCGCTTGCTGCCGTCTCAAAATACAATAAACCGATGTATATTCTTTCGTTCGCTTCCTCAGACGGTTCGGCTAAAGCGGCGTGGATCACCGATGCACTCACGGTGCAGATGCCGAAGTATCCGCAGCTTGCCGGCTGGGTGTGGTTCAATGTCGACAAGGAAACGGATTGGCGTATTTCATCGGATGCCGCATCACTGGCTGCTTTCAAGAGCGCTGTTAGCTTGCTTAAATAGCGAACTCACGCAGTTGGATGCGATTGCATCACAATAGTTGACAAGTGCCTTATTTCTATGTCGAAATAAGGTGACTATTGCGTTTTGTCAAAAAAGTTGTAGAAATGCGCCATCTTCGGTCTCATCCGGGATGCAATGGGTTCTTGCATAGGGAGCAAGAACTTTTTTGTTAATTACCCTCATCCCTGCATTCTGCGTATTCGTACGCTCTCATATATGAGCTCAGTTACTACTCTTTTTAACGGCGGTCGTACTTTTTTTGTTACTCTGGCAGTTGTCGCATTGGTCTCGTCGGCAATGCCGACGGGGTTTGCGTTTGCGGCAGAGGATGGCGACGGAACAATGGCCGTGAGTCCGACAAGTGTCGTATCCTCGACAAGCGGAACCGTTCTCACATTTACATTCACCAACAATGACAATGATGACTTTGCCGCAAGCTCGGCAGTTGAATTAACAATTCCCGCAGCTTGGACTCCTCCTCAAATCTCCAACTCCGTCAACGCTGGATATGTGACGGTCGCTGAGATCGGTGATAGCAACAACGCATGCAATCCAGGAACTCCCACAATTTCCGGCTCCGGTCCGTGGACAATCACAATTGGACAAACATGCGGCGAATCGTCAGACAACGATTCGTTCATAATTACATATGGCGCAGGAACATCGGTAGGTAAAGTCACGACTCCGTCTGCACCTGGAAATTATACGTTCACAGCGAGAAGTCGAGATGGCTCGAGTGGAACCACCAACATCGGCACGAGTCCCGTCGTTGCGGTGACAACAACGCACATCGTGACTGCAACAGCGGGAGCAGGTGGCGCTATTTCTCCTTTGGGAGCGCAAGTAATCAGCCATAATGCAACGCCTACATTCACAAGCACCCCAAATGCAACCTTCATTCTTGCTGGTATTTCAGTTGATGGCGGCGCGTCGCTCGGCCGCCTCAACAGCTATACATTCCCCGCTGTTACTGCAGATCACACAATTGCAGTAACATTCGACGGCGGATGGAGCGCTCCGAGTGCGGTCTCGACCGTAAGCGGTTCGGTCTCCAATCCAACCAACGCATACACATCGAACAACGCGTACGCAACGTTTGATTCTGACACGGACGTCCATGACTTCCGTAACTTTAACTTTTCGATCCCCGCGAACGCTACGATAAATGGAATCGAAGTCGCGATTGAAGGTAAGCGCGATTCAGGCGGTACCCCTCGAACATTCTCCACCAACCTCTCGTGGAACAATGGTACGAGCCAGGCAACTGCGAAGACGGGTACGGACCTCTCGACTACTGAAACAACTGTCGTTCTCGGCGGTGCATCTGATAAGTGGGGTTCACACACGTGGATTCCGGCAGACTTCGCAAACGGCGCATTCAGCGTTCGTATTGATCCGATCTCTGCAACTGGAGACCTCGACATTGATCAGATTCAGGTAAAAGTTCACTACACTATCCCTGCGCAAAATCAAACCATCAACGTCACAACCACTGCACCAGCTTCAGCCGAGTACGGCGCCTCCTTCCCTGTCGCCGCAACGGCAAGCTCGGGTCTTCCGGTCGCGATTACCGTCGAGGGCGTATGCACTATTTCGAGCGGCACTGTCACCATGACAAGCGGCACGGGCTCGTGCACCGTGAAATATGATCAGGCGGGAAATGCTTCGTGGAACCCTGCTACGCAGATCTCGAGTATTACGAACGCTACGACGAAAGCAATCACCGTGATCGCGGATGATGCAAGCAAAGTTTTTGGCGAAAATGATCCTGCGCTCGCGTATCAGATCACGAGCGGTTCACTCGTCGGTGCTGATGCACTCACAGGCGCGATCACGCGCGACGGCGGCGAATCGATTGCTGTCTACGCGATAACGCAAGGCACCCTCGCGGCGGACGTAAACAACTACGCGCTTACATTTGTTGCGGGCAGCTTTACAATCGCCGCGCCCCTCGCGTGTGATATCGACACGGTTGCGAATCTTATCGAAAACCCATGCTTCGAAGTTCCAAACGGTACGACGCCGGCATTGTGGCTCACTTCGGTAAACGCTGATACAGCCTCCTTCACTTATCCTGTTCTCGGCACAGAAGGCGCAGGCTCACGCGCAGCGAAGACAGAAGTAACAACTCATGTTCCTGGTGGCGACGCGAAATGGTATTTCGAGCCAGTTGCCGTCTCTCCTAACACTGATTATGCGTACACTGAAAAATACAAATCCGATATTCAGACACGCATTGCGATTGCAGAATTTAATGGAACAACATGGACCTTCCCGGAAGGATTGAACGGTATTCCGGTTTCGACCGACGACTGGGGTAACACTGGCGTCGAATTCCGCACAAAACCGGACACGACACAGGTTTCTGTTTACCATCTTCTTGAAGGGGTCGGATATCTCACCATCGACCAAGCGAGCCTTATCATGGTTCCGCCTCTCGCAGTTGAGGACATGGTTCCGAACAACTCTGTTGAAACTCCGTCACCAGCAAATCCAGAAGTGCCTCGTGGTTGGAGCGAAGCAGGATACGAAACATCCGGTTCCGATATCGATGCGCTCTTCGAATACGTTGAAGGCGACGGCCACAACAGCGATCGCAGTGTGAGAGTCACAGTCTCCGGCTTTGGCCCTGGCGAAGACGCCGACGCAAAGTGGATGTACCTCCCGCAGCCTGTTGCTGTTGATGATGATCAGGACTATCGCTTCACCGCGTATTACAAGACGAACACCGCACCACGCGTTGTGGCGCAGTTCACCATGGAAGGCGGCGCGACAAAATTCCTCGGCCTTCCGAATCCAATTCCGCAAACAGATCCACTGGATGGCGGTTGGAGCAAGTACGAAACGGTCTTCTCCGCGCCGTCAGGTGCAACCGACGTCACCATCTTTTTCTTCTTGAGAAGCGATGGCTACGTGCAGACAGACGACTATCACATCGAAAGCGAGTATTCGTACACCGGCTTCAACAAAGGCCTTGTCACGCTCACATTCGACGACGGCTACGAAGGCAATGTCGGGAACGTACTCCCGGTACTTGAGGGATACGATCTTCCGTCGACCCAGTGCTTCATGACAGCATTTCTGGTCGCGAACGATCCGAACGTTCTTGCGTTCAAGAACGGCACGAATGAGAACGAGATTTGTGCGCACACGGTGAACCATCCGGATCTCACGACAGTGAACGCCGCACAACTTGCGACTGAACTTGCCGATTCAAAAACAACACTCGAAGGCATTACTGCAGAATCAGTAACAAGCTTTGCAACGCCATACGGCGCGTACAACGCTGCGGTTCTCACTGCAGTTCAGAATGCTGGCTTCTCACTTCACCGCACCGTGGACGAAGGATATAACTCAGCGGACACGTTGAACCCGATGCGCCTCCGTGTCCAAAACATGAAGCCGGGAACGACGATGGCAGAATTCCAGAGCTGGGTAAATAAAGCAAAGGAAGACAAGGTGTGGCTCATTCTCGTCTACCATCGCGTGATGACTGACGCTGACATTGTACTTAGTCCGATTGATCCGTTCGATACTCACAAAGCAGACTTCGACGCGCAGATGGCGTGGTTGAACGAACAGGATGACGCTGGTCTCGTTCTTGTAAAGACACTCGGCGGCGCATATGCGTTCACGCAAGACAGCACTGCGCCTGAAATCACACTCGCGTACTCCCCGATGACGCAGACCAACGGCAGTGTAACTGTCACCGCGACAGCAAATGAAAGCGTGACGTTCACGAACGACGGTGGAGCAGAACATATCTTTACGGAGAACGGTTCGTTTGACTTTGTCGCAGTAGACGAAGCGGGCAACACTGCAACCATGACGGCAACTGTCGAGAACATCGACATAGTCGCTCCGGAAATTACTTTGAATGGCCTTGCGGAAGTGAATGTCGCGTTTGGCGCTGGCTACACGGACGAAGGTGCGACAGCAACCGATGCAGTTGATGGTGCCATCACTGTTGTTGTGAGCGGCGATACGATCAATGCTTCCACCATTGTCGGTACCTACCACATCAACTACGACGCAACTGACGCCGCGGGCAATCAAGCGGTTCAGCAAGTGCGCACGGTAAACGTGACAAAGGCAGATGCAAACTGCTCTATCAGCGGCTCGAGCAACACTTATGACGCAGCATCGCACAGCGCGACTGGCTCGTGCACTGGTATCGGCGCGGAAGTGCTCACCGGCCTTGACCTTGGCGCATCCTTTACGAATGCCCCAGGTGGCACGGCGCATTGGACGTTCACGAACGAACATTACGCAGACGAATCGGGTGACGTGCAGATAGAAATTCTTCCGCTCGAGCTTGTTGGTTCGTTCACGGCAGACAACAAAGTGTATGACGGTGCGACTGATGCCACTGTTCTCACTCTCTCACTCGACAACATTATCGCATTGGATGATGTGACGCTCTCTGGCGGCACAGCTTCGTTCGACGATGCAAATGTGGGCACCGGGAAGACTGTCACGCTTACTGCCGCAACGCTCAGCGGCGCAAGCGCAGGTAACTACGCTCTTGCCGCAGGCGCCATCACGACGACTGCAGACATCACAAAGAAAGACATTACGACAGTTGAAGCGATTGGCATCGACAAGACGTACGACGGCACGACGGACGCGGAAGCAACGCTTTCGAGCGCGGATGTCGTTGGCGGAGACAGTGTGACATTCGCTTATTCGGCAACCTTCGACACAGAAAATGTTGGCGAGGATAAAGTAGTCACGGTAGCGCTCTCGGATATCTCTGGAGAAAGTGCCGGCAACTACTCGCTTCTTGCAACAGACGCCTCCACTGTAGCTGACATCACTCCACGCGTGGTTGAAGTGACGGCAGATGCCGAACAAAAAGAATTCGGCGCGGTAGATCCAGAGCTTACGTATCAAATTACGAACGGCTCGCTCGTAGGTGATGACGCGTTCACGGGCTCGCTCGTTCGCGAAGCAGGTGAAGCGATTGGTGCATATGCGATTACAGAAGGCACTCTTCTACTCGATGCTAACTACGCACTCACCGTCGTCCCGGGCACCTTCACTATCGGTACAGCTCCGGTCGGTGAAGACGGCATCGGTATCAGTAACACTGAACAGATCTACGATGGCACCGCGAAAAAAGTGAATGTTGCTACGCTCCCAGCGGATCTCGCGGTTATCGTTACGTACAATGGCTCGCCAGAAGAGCCGATCGAAGCGGGCAGCTACGCGGTCGTTGCAACGATTGATGACGTGAACTACACCGGTTCGGCAAACGGAACGCTTGTCATCGCAAAAGCAGAACTTACCGTTACTGCAGAAAACCAATCAATCGCATTCGGCGCAACGCCAGGAGAATTCACATTCACTCTCGATGGATACGTGAATGGCGAAGACGAAACGGTTCTTGATTCGAGCATTAGCTGTAGCGTTGACGGCGCACACTCTGCGATCGGCACCTACCCTATCGTCTGCTCGGGTGGAGAAGATAACAACTACGAACTCAACTTCGTGAACGGCAGTCTCACGGTCTCAAACGATCCGAACAACGCCGCACCGACAGCAGAAGCCGCTGCGCTCACCGTTAACGAAGACTCGACGAACAATTCAATTCCTCTCGTCGCGGGTGACGAGAATGGCGCGGAACTTATGTGGATCATCAGCGATCCCGAGCACGGTACCGTTTCTGGCACTGGCTCCGAGACCGCGTACACGCCTGACGCGAACTACTACGGTCCTGATTCGTTCACGTTCAAAGTGAACGACGGCAACTCCGACAGCGAAACGATGACGGTTGCAATCACGGTGAACTTGCTTGCAGTGTGTCCGGAAGGATTTACTCAGAATGGAGAAAATTGCGAACCGAACACCGTGAGCGTCGAAGCTTGTGAAGTCGGCTTCTCGTACGATTCCGAAAGCAATCAGTGCTTGCCTGACCCGGTCTCACCTTCGTGCCCAGAAGATGGCTCTACTCCGGATGTTGCAAATGGTGAGTGTGATTATCCGGCGACGATGCCGATCTGCCCCGAAGGCTTCATCATCTCGCCGTTCGAAAACAATCAATGCGTGAATCTCATTGATCCACTCACTACGTCGACGGAAACCCCGACATGCCCAGATGGTTCGGACTTAAACATGACGACTATTCCGAATCAGTGTCAGCAACCTTCTATTCCCGCCTGCCCTGCTGGCTTCGAATACAACGGTGAGACATGTGTCTCCGACGGTACTGGCGTACAAGCACCAGCGTGCCCAGAAGGCATGGTCGGAACGGTCACAGACGGTCAGTGCGTCCTCGAGTCAGGATCGCTCATGTGCCCTGCTAGTGGCTACCACGTTGAAGGTTTGATCTGCGTTGCGGATGTGCTCTTCACTGTCAATGCGTCGGCCGGCGCAAACGGCAGCGTGTCTCCTTCTGGCGACACAGAAGTTGCCGAACACGGTTCGCTCTCGTACACGATTGCTGCGGATGCAAACTTCCATGTGAACGATGTGCTTGTTGACGGCGCCTCAATCGGCGCAGTCGCGAGCCATACCTTCAGCGACGTGACCGCAAATCACACTATCTCTGCGACGTTCGCAGCTAACGAAACTGGCTGTGGTTCGTGTGGTGGTGGTTCAAGCTCATCGTCGGGTGGCGGCGGAGGTGGAGGCGGCTCTTCGACCCCGGCTCCGAAAGTCGCAACGACGACAGCGCCAATTCCTCAAGTCCTCGGCGAAGCGACAGGCGGTCCAGCATGCTTCCAATTCACGAAGAATCTTCGCCGCGGTATGAAGGGTGCAGATGTCCTCGAATTGCAAAAAATTCTCATCGCAAAGGGCTACTTGAAGGTTTCTGCGAATGGCA
>JBAQPT010000144.1:0-1829 GCA_049306055.1 Minisyncoccia bacterium
ATCAAGGGCCGCTCGAAACACTTCTTGATTTAATTGAATCGAGGAAACTTTCTGTATCGCTTGTTTCGCTTTCCGAAGTGTGTGATGCGTACCTTGCGCATGTCGAGAAATTACCGGAGTTGCCGCTCTCGGAAACGTCGCAGTTTGTTCTTGTCACTTCAACACTTCTTCTTATCAAATCGCGGTCCCTCTTGCCGATTCCGATTTCCGATGAAGAAGAGCAATCAATCGAAGAATTGGAACGACGCCTCAGGCGTTTAGCGAAAATTCGCGAGGCGTCAAAACTGCTCAAAAAAGAGTGGGGGAGAGAGCCACTTGCCTTCGCGCGTCGAACACCTGACATTGCAAAAATCAGTGGCTTTGAAAAACCTGCATTTGCGCCCGCAGAAGCAACTTTGGCAGCTATTCTGAGCGTCGCGAAAAAACTGCTCAACACGCTGCCCAAACCTGAAAAAATGGCCGAGGCTACCGTCGCCCCCATCCTCCGACTCGAAGACGTTATCGTAAGCCTCAAGGATCGCCTCACAAAGGCCGTACAAACGCGTTGGAGCGACGTTACCAAGGGAGCCTCACGTCATGACGTGATCGTTCATTTTCTGGCTGTTCTTGAGCTCGTGCGCCATGGTTCGGTCTCCGTAACCCAAGACAAGCTCTTTTCCGATATACTAATCGAATCCGACGTCGTTGAAGGACTTCCAAAGTATGGATAAACTCGCCGCACAAATTCAGGCGCTTCTTTTTTCCGAGGGGGGTGCTCTTACGTTTAAATCATTGGCAAAATCACTTGAGTGCTCTGAGGCGGATCTTCGTCCCGCACTTGATGCGCTTCAAACACTGCTCGAAGGCAGTGGTCTTTCACTTGTTTGCTCTGACACGGAAGCGTCGCTTGTCGTCGCAGCAGAAGCTCGTGGTGCTATTCAGAAAAAAATGGCAGAGGAATACGAGCGCGACATTGGGGATGCGGGGCTCGAAGTGCTTGCCGTGCTGCTCTATGAAGGCCCCTCGACCCGCGCAACGATCGACTACATCCGCGGTGTGAATTCAAGCTCGACTTTGCGCAATTTGCTCGCTCGTGGACTCGTCGAGCGCAGTGGAAATCCCGAAGACGGCCGCGAATTCATCTATCGAGGAACCACGGAACTTTTGGCACACCTTGGGACGACGGGGCGCGACAAGCTCCCAGAATATGGTACAATTTCAGCCGAATTGGCCTCATTTAAAGCCACTCAGAACCATGGATCCGCAGAATCAGGAAACGAAACCTTCGGAGGGTCAAACTCCGCCTGAGCAGCCAATAGCTGCGCAGCTACCCAACGATCCGAACGCGGTCGTCGTTATTCCGCCGCACTCTAGTGAAGAAAACAAGATATCGCCGGAAACGCCAGCCCTTTCAGACGGTGGAGCGTCGCTCGCCACGCAATTTGCCGAAAATAAAGAGGCGGTTGTTTTGAAAGCCTATGGCGGGCTTTTATTGTTTGCTGCGGTCGGCGGATGCATCGCACTTGCGGTTGCATTTACGTATAGTCCTGAATTCACGCTTGAGCCACATGTCCAAACGGCAGCGGCAGAAGCGGCGCAGGAACCTGATTTTTTTGCTGACACAGAAATAGAATCTCGCGCCGCGTATGTGTATGATGTTGCTCGTCAAAAAGAGCTGTATGCAAAAAATGGACATACGCAATTACCACTCGCGTCAATCACCAAAGTAATACTCGTTCTCGCTGTTTCCGAGGCACTTTCCCCGGAAGACATTGTTGTTATCTCGCAGTCGGCAGTGGAAAAAGGCGGCGGCGGTCTTACGTGGGGCGAAGAATGGCGCGTACGCGATC
>JBAQPT010000145.1:0-6383 GCA_049306055.1 Minisyncoccia bacterium
GAATCCAACACCGTCTTGTCAACACTGTTTTTTATTTTTGGTGTCGGTTCGGACATATCAAAAGAATATCACGGGATTACAGCGGATTTTGCTTGCTGACTGCTATAAAATAAGTTCTGACAGCGCATAGTCGGGCGGACCAGATACAAAAACAGCGCCTTCGCGCTGTTTTTGGTTACTGGTCCGAGGCGGAGCGATGTTTCGCGACCACGCGAAACCGCGAGCCGGGGTCGCGAAAATTATGTCGCGCCGGCGACATAATTATTCGTGACGACGAGATTTAAATCGCCAAATCAACAGTCACCGTGTCACTGATCGTCGAAGAGGAATTCGTCACAACACACACAATCGTGAACGTTGTTGGGCCCGTAATCGGCACCGTTGCGCCCGCACCAGAGAGCGTATTTTGCGTAAAGTTAGGTCCCGTCACCGCGCACGAGGAAACACCGCGCGAAGTCCAGAAGACATAGGTGCGCGTACCGAGCCGGACATTTCGCGGCTCCGCGCGAATATCAACTTCCGGCGCAATGTACGGAGTCGTGGTTGTCGGCAACGGTGCCGCACCGTCTGCGTTAAAGGACGTGTTCGTGGTTGTTGGCGCTGGAGCTGCTCCGCCGCCGTTATTGTTGGAGAGTGGCTTCCCTGGCTCATATCCTGCACGTCGGCACAACTCATCAAAGAAGCCGTCAGGGGTAAGCGATGCAAGCGCCCCTGTTCCCGCCCACGGACGCGCAGCGCAGAGTCGCGCAAGCGCCGAATGTGACGTGCCGCCAAACGTATTTCCGCCGAAGAACCCCGCAACTTCAGTAAGCCCTTTGCGCACATTTGCATACACGGTCGCCCCCGCCTGTCCAAGCTTCACATCTCCCGTGAGGCTGTCACTCAAATTTCCCACCTGCTCGCCACCAAGCGCGTTTTTCGTCACCGACACCTGCGAGCCACTCTGATTATTATTTACGTTGGTGTTCGTATTTGTCGACGAACTCGTCGAGCCGCCGAGCGCGCCCAATATATCGCTCACCAAATTCGGTTCAATTACTCCTGTGCCAAGCTGACTCGAAGTGCCGGGCTGATATATCGCACATGGATCACTCGATGGCGTGGTGACGTAGTAATACTGCGTCGTGCATCCCATCGGATACGAAGAGACTCCTCCGCCCGCGGCGCCCCCACCACCCGCTCCTCCGCCCGTAAGTGAATTCAATCCCTGCAAGATACTGGAAAGCCCTTGAAGTCCGCCTCCAAGACCTCCTCCGGCGCCACCTGGGCCACCAATGCCGCTTCCCACCTTTTGGCCCAAGCACCGTATTGGCCCCTTACAAATACCCGATATTGGGACGCCGTTAGAAGTTCCAGAACATGGGCAGTCATACATATTGGCAGAGGGTCCCACTTGCCGACATCTACCATTAACTTTTTTTTCACCACATCTCGGGCATTCTGGAAGAAAAGGGGTACACATCGCATTCGCAGAATTATTCCCCCCAAGCGCGCCTTGCAACTGCATCAAGCCGGCCGCTGTCTGCAAAAGTCCCTGCAACTGTTGCATTCCACTTGCGCCACCACCTCCTCCGCTCCCCGAACCCGGGAGACTCTGCGTCGTCACGCTCGTACTGCACGTTGCTGTTGTCGTGCCGCTACCGCTTACGGTCGCGGTGTATGTCGTGTTTTCTGCAAGACTCATCACACTCTTTGAGCCGTTCGGCGCCATGATGCCGACACTTTGATCCACGGTCGCAGCGATAGCATTTGTCGATGTGAGATAGAGCGTTGTTCCTTGACCCGTGTAGACAACGGGAGGAGAGGCTGTGAGCGTGCACGAAACTTGTTGCGCAGATGTCGCGAGTGGCATCGCGAGAGCAAGTGCACAAGCACCAAGCGCAAACAAAACCGAGAGGCGTGCTGAAACAGCCATAATCTCCTCTATGGTACGTTACTGCGCGCGAGTGTCTACACACTCCTGTGCATAGTTAGTGCGGCGCGAGCAAAAATCGCTCTAATGCGTATTCAAGATCTTCGCCTCTACGACGTGCTTCGTGAGGAAGTTCGGCGAGTAAAGCGACGAGCGACGCAGCGCGTTTTCCAGCCGCTGCATCACGACCGCTTTTCAAAAGCATATCCTTCGCCGCCCAAAAGAGAACGCCGTGTACGGCTTCCGGAGCGCTTCCCTTTTCGATTTCACGCATGTACCCGACCCACAAATTCTTTTTGTCGGCCGCGCGCAGCGCATTTGCCATCGCAAAAATACTGGAGTCCCGCTCTTTTTTCGGCGCATCAAATTTTTCTACCGTCTCCGCATGTTTCTCAAGTTTCTTCCGCAACTCCGCAAGCGGCTTTTCTTCGTACACGAAAACATCTTCGTCAGATTTTGAAAGCCGCTCAAGCGAATCTAAAAACACCTCACACAATTCCGGATTCACACACACACCCTCAAACACCAAAACCCGCTTTCCGCCAAACATGCCCCCGCCTTGCAAAGCAGCTTTCAAATCTTCGATCGAATGCGCGTCCGTAATCCGCACAATCTCCGCCTTTTTCACAACCTTCTCAATCGCCGCGCCCATTTTCGCACGCGCTTTTTCTCTGTCAGTTCCGAGGTAGAGGTAAATCATGGTTGAAGTATATCTTTTTCATCTGTCACGCATAATTTGCTGCTGCAAATTTGCGCGACCCCGCCTCGCGACCTAGCCGCTCCGGCCTTGCGATGCTCCAAGTTTTCGCATCTCACCCCAATCCTCTCCAACCGCTGCTTCGGCAACAATTGGCACGCCCGCAAGCTCCTTTTCCGGCGCGACATTTTGCATCACTTCGCGAATTTCTTTCGCCGCTTTTTCCGCGACTGATTCGTCCACCTCGTACACCAATTCGTCGTGAATTTGAAGAACAAGCTTCACCTTATCTTCCCATTTCTTTTCCTTAATCATTTCATCCGCTTTCACCATCGCGAGCTTGATGATGTCGGCCTGCGACCCTTGAATCGGCGCATTCACCGCGAAGCGCTCCGCCTGCGCGCGCATCATGGGGAGCGCGGATTTAAATCCTGGAAGATACCGGCGGCGACCAAAAACCGTTTCGACAAAACCCTGTCGCTCAGCCTCTCGTTTCGTTTTTTCAACCCAATTTGAAAGATCGGGATACTGCGCAAAATATTCGTGGAGATAATTCGCCGCCTCATCGCGAGTCACATTCCCGCCAAGATTCTGTCGCAGCGCGTTCGCGCCCATACCGTACAAAATCCCGAAGTTGATGACCTTCGCGCGACGGCGCATTTCTTTATCAACATGTTCCAGCGGAACGCTAAACACATTTGCGGCAACGGCCGTATGAATGTCACTTCCTTTTTTAAAGACATCAATGAGCTTCTGATCGCCCGAGAGCCCCGCTGCGACGCGCAGTTCGATTTGCGAGTAGTCGAGGGAAATCAAACACTTCCCTTTCGGCGCGTTAAACGCCGAACGAATCCGCCGCCCGTATTCGGTACGAATCGGAATATTCTGCAAATTCGGATTCTGGCATCCCATTCGCCCGGTCACCGTGCTACTTTGTAAAAATTCCGCTCGCAATCGCCCGTCCTTCCCGACAAGTTCAAGGATCTTCTCAACATACGTCGAGAGCAACTTTTGCAACTCGCGGAATTGCAGCACGTCCTCGATGATAGGATGTTGGTCGGACATTTTCGCAAGCTCCTCTTCTTTTGTGGTTCGCTGCCCCGTCGATGTCTTTTTTTGTTTCTCCGGCGTAATTTTCAATTCATCAAAAAGCACGACCGCGAGCTGCTTCGGCGAGCTGATGTTGAATTCGTGTCCCGCGTATTTATAGATACGTCCTGCAATGACGCCAAGTTCTTTCGAGTATTCCTTCACCAGCGCCTGAAGCGCCTTCGTATCAATACAAACACCACGCGCATTCATCTCCTCCACGACGGGGATAAGCGGCTTTTCGATATTTTCAAACACTTCGCGCAGTCTCCCGGTCTCGCGCATTTTTTTCACAATCCCCTCGCGCGCCCCCGAAAACTTCTTCGTCTGCATGTAGTCGAGGATTTGCTGCAACGTGGGCTCGGCCATTTCACTATTCAAAAGCCAGAGCATGATCGCAGTCTCACGCAGAATTTTCGGATCAACCTCCTCCTCATTTTCCTCTTCAGCGACACTGTCCGCTGCCTCAAGGGTCTTGAGCTTCGAATGTAATCGCTCTTTTATCGAACGAAATTCGTACGTGTCACACACCTCGTCAATCGCACTCATGTGATCGAGAACACTCCAGTCTTTTTCGGGGAGTGAAAAATCAATCGGCGCCTTTCGACTGATTGTTGCAAGCTCGCGCGAAAAGAGCGCTTTCTCTTTATTGTCGGCGACAAGCTGCGCATATCGCTTCTGCACACCCGCTTCCTTCGCAACTTTTTCAACACCCTTCTTTTCTATCGCCGCATAAATATCTTCAAGCGCGCCGAACGTTTCGATCAGTTTCGTCGCACTCCCTTCGCCGACACCGGGAACGCCCGGAATATTGTCGGACGCATCGCCGCGAATCCCTTTGTAGTCGATGACGTGCTCGGGGCCGAAGCCATAACGTTCACGCACACGTTCGTCGTCATAGAGAACGAGGTCATTGATACCTTGCCGCAAGTGATACACCTGCACTTTTTCGCCATCAACGAGCTGGAACATGTCGGCATCCCCGGTTGCAATAATGACATCAACGTCCTTTCGTACATTTTCAGCTATCGTTCCAATCACATCGTCCGCTTCAAACCCTTCGGCCGAATATACTGGAATACCAAACGCTTTCAAAATCTCCGGAGCTTTTTTCAGCTGTTCAATAAGGGGCGGATCAATTTCGGCGCGTGTGCCCTTGTAGGCTTCAAACATCTTGTCGCGAAACGTCGGCCCCGGGAGATCGCGTGCGGCAATAATGTAATCCGGCTGGAAATCATAGATGGCCTTGAGAAGGGTAGTTATGAGACCGTAGAGGGCCCCCGTCGGCTCGCCTTTTGACGTCGCAAAGTCTGGGATGGCATGATACGCGCGATGCAAAATCGCGTGCGAATCAAGTAGTACCAACCGTTTCCGGTTTTTTGCCTTCGAGTCCTTCGTAGCTGATCGTGCGCTCATCCCCTCCACTATACCGGAGCGCAATGCGGATGGCATCTTTCGGGACGGCCTCGCCTGCTTGTTCTGGCCATTCCATACAAATGAGATTCTGCGGATCCGCGAGAAGGTCATCCCAGTCCAGCACCTTTAAATGATGCTCGCCCTTGAGGCGATAGGCATCAATGTGTACGAGTCGCGAGAATTTCTGCGCCTCAAGGTCGTAGATTTTCATGATAACGAACGTCGGGCTGGTAACATGTTCGGCAACGCCGAGCTCTTTTGCAAGCGCTTTTACAAATGCTGTCTTCCCCGCGCCGAGCTCCCCGGAGAGCGTGACCACGGTTGCACGATCGGTGCGCGGCGCAAGCTCGCGCGCAAAGCGCGCGGCCTCCAAGTCCATTTCCGAGACGTCTCTGATTGGCATACGATGTAGGGTACAATATTGTGTAATGAGTACGCAATTCAACGACCGCAAACAAGACGAGCGGCTTGCGGAGTTGCGCAAGCGAGAAGAAGAACAGCTCGCAGAAATGCTCGCCTCGAAATATGGCGTGCAGTACGTCGATCTTACCTCAAAATCCATCGATACCGATGCCCTGCGCCTCATCCCCGAAAAAGAAGCACGTTCGGCCGAAGTCGCCGCCTTCCGCAAAATCAACAAAAAGATTTTCATTGCTGCCCGCGCGCCGGAGCGCGAAGATTCAGTTCATGCAATTCAGAACGTTGAACGCCTCGGGTATCAAACAGAACGCATGATCGCCTCGCGCGCCTCGCTCGAACACGCCTGGGATCGCTACACTGATCTTTCCTTCGCGACGGAAACCGAAGCCGGCGTTCTCACCCTCTCCAACGAAACCATTCAGCGCATGCTGCAGGAATTGAAAACGATTGCGGACGTGCAAGCACACATCAAGGAATACATGGGATCGAAAGATACGCACCGCATCTCACGCGCGCTCGAAGTCACGATGGCCGGTGCACTTTCGCTCGGCGCGAGCGATGTGCACCTCGAACCCGAAGAGACGGGCGTACGCATGCGCTTTCGCCTCGACGGCGTCCTTGTCGAAGTGACAACCTTCGACGCACCGACTTACGCGCTCATGTCGTCGCGCCTCAAGCTCCTCTCGGGCCTCAAGCTCAACATTAAAAACGCCGCGCAGGACGGACGCTTCTCGATTCATGTCAACGAAAAAGAAATCGAAATCCGCACCTCGGTCTTGCCGGGCGCCTACGCAGAAACGATGGTGATGCGCCTTCTCGATCCATCAACAATCGCACTCGGCATGGACC
>JBAQPT010000146.1:0-5362 GCA_049306055.1 Minisyncoccia bacterium
GTGTACGCGCAACTGCGCGCGAAAGGCTTTCTGCGTATCTCACATTGCATAGTCGCGATTATTTCTCGAACCGTTTTGCCGGGGCACTTGCGAACAAAATTAGTCACGCAGCGACCGGCATGCGCGATTTCGTGCAGATGCTTCTCTGGCAGTTTTTGAGCATGGGTATCGCCTTTATCGCGAGTATCGCGCTCATTTCTTACGTACATCCAGTTCTCGGGCTTTTGTTTGTCAGTTGGGCAGTCGTTATCGTTCCATTCAATATTTATCGCGCACGGAAACGCATCCCGCTTTCTGTCGCGACGCAGCAAAATGAGACCAAGCTTACCGGCATGACGGTCGATTTGCTTACAAACATCGGTGCGATGCAGGAGTATACGCGACGATCGTATGAAATGGATCGGCTTGATACGGCGATTGACCTGCGGCGTACGTCGGGAATTCGTAACTGGCATTTTGGCGAGATAACATTGACGATGAACGGCCTCATTCAGGCATGCTTCGCGGCTGCGATGGTGTTCTTGGCAATCAAATTCACGATGCAGGGGTTGCTCTCCGCGGGAGATATCGTGCTCGTTATAGCGCTTATCTATCGATTTGAAGACGACATGCTTTTCCTCGGCTCGCACATCAATGAATTCACTGAGCGGTGGGGCGAAGTGCAGGAAAGCCTGGAAGAAATTCTGGAAGCACATGAGATTTCCGACGCGGGTAATGCGCCGATTTTGAAAACGCCAAACGGTGAACTCTACTTCGACAACGTCACATTCTTCTATGGAAAGTCTGAGATGGAAGTGTTGCGTGACTTCTCACTTTTGATTGCAGGGAAAGAGAAAGTGGGGATTGTCGGAAGAAGTGGCGCCGGGAAATCCACGCTCGTAAAGCTGCTGCTCCGCCATTACGACGTAAATGAAGGTTCGATCAGCATCGACGACCAGAATATTTCAAAAGTCTCGCAAGACAGCTTGCGCGAAGCCGTAGCCGTTGTGCCGCAGGAGCCGATGCTATTCCATCGGTCGTTGCGCGAAAACATCGCGTATGGCAATCCTCGTGCAACTGAAAAGGAGATTCACGAAGCAGCGCGACTCGCTCAGGCGCACGATTTTATTTCTGCGCTTCCGAACGGCTACGACACCCTCGTGGGCGAGCGTGGAGTAAAGCTTTCGGGGGGTGAGCGTCAACGCGTTGCAATTGCTCGCGCGATTTTGAAGAATGCGCCGATTCTTATTTTGGACGAAGCAACCGCGGCGCTCGATAGCGAAGGCGAAGTCGCGATTCAAAAAGCACTGCATGAATTGATGCAAGGGAAAACGGTGATTGCGATTGCGCACCGCCTTTCGACGCTTCGCGAAATGGACCGCATCATTGTTCTTGAGCGTGGGGAAATCGTTGAGGATGGCACGCACGCTGAATTGCTCCAGCGACGAGGAAAGTACTCCGAGCTCTGGAATCATCAGGCCGGAGGGTTTATCCAGGACGAAGCTTAACGATGATTCTTCTTCATCGTGATGATGGTGGAGATGAAAAGGACGATGCCTGCCATGCCACAAATCCATCCGATCCAGCTAATCATCGCCGATTCACTTGCCGGTATCCAATACATTTTTACGAACGAATCGAGCACGAACGACACCATGAGGAGTGACGTCGCAATAAAATGGGGCTTATCAGCTTTCATGCGAACAGTATGCGCTGCTTTCTCGATGCCGCAAGCGAGTGGTGTGGAGAAGTGGTGGGTCTGTTAAAACATCGAGATGTTTGTTATATTGTCGTTCACGCGCGCTTAGCTCAGTGGTAGAGCATCTTCTTGACGTGAAGAGGGCCGGGGGTTCGATCCCCTCAGCGCGCACCGATGGATATCTTGAAGTTGGAAGATTTTGGGGCAGCAGTTACACGAGCAGCAGGAGCGCTTCGACGCGGCGGGGTCATTATTTTCCCAACCGACACACTCTACGGCCTTGGCGCTGATGCGTTTTCTGACGAAGCGGTCGACAAAGTGTATGCAATCAAGGGGCGTGATGAAGGGAAGCCGACGCATTGTATTGTGTCTGATCTCGCGATGGCGGCGGAATATGCTGAAGTAAATGACGCCGCCAAGAAACTTGCGGAAAAATTCCTGCCGGGCGCTCTCACGCTCATTTTGAAAAAGAAAGTTGGCGTGGAGGGCGGTATTGCACGAAGAATGGACACCGTGGGAATCCGGATTCCGAATAATGAGTTTTGTATCGAACTCGCCAGGGCATTTGGCAAGCCATTTACCGCAACGAGCGCGAATACAGCGGGGATGAACGTTGAAGCTTCTGTTGAGAAAATTATTGCACAGCTTGGTGGCGGTGCGGGAGTCGATCTCGCGATCGATGCGGGTCCGTCGCCGCTTGCGCAGCCTTCGACCGTCGTCAATGTCGTCTCAGGACATCCGTCGATTTTGCGCGAAGGGGCAATTCCGGCTTCACAGATTCTCGAACTTTTCTAACGAGCTTCGAATTTTTCGAGAAAATCATCGATAATTTCAAGCGTTTCATTCGGGCCGCTTGTTTCTTTAATCTGAATGCCCGTCGGGATCACTACGGCGTCATTGCCACCTTCGGAAAAACCGTCGCCGATAAAAAGCATGTCGCTCGGCTCGAGCGAGAGATCTTTTGCAAGCCACTCAACGCCGTATTTCTTTGTGACGCCTTTTTGTGTGATATCGATCGTTGTTTTGCCCCCGATCATAATTTCAAATTCAGGAATAGTATGACGCAATGTGCTGGCAAGGGCATTGCGCTTTTTACTATCCTGGTCCCATGCGCGTTTTTCATTGAATGTTGCATCATGCGGTAAAGCTGCGAACGCAACGGACGTTTCCCGATCAAGAATGCGCGACGTGTCGAGCTGTCCATCAAAGGTACGACATTCGCGCACCGCGTTTTTTATTGCGATTGTTATTGCTTGGCGCTCGCCGGGTGTGAGAGCGTGATTATATATTTCGTGCCACATGCCATCACGCCACACGGTACATCGTGCCGCGTTGTCAGAAAAAACATAGAATTTTGCCGCGCTGTTTGCGTGTATCCGTTTCAGAATATCGCGCTCCATACGGTCGAAACTTCCTCCCGACATGATGGCAATGGGGACTTTGCCGGCGAGCAGTGCGAGTTTCTGAAGGATGTCGTCGGTAGGCGGATGAAAACTCTCCGCAAGAGTGTCGTCCACATCGAAAATAAGCGCTTTGGGAAGTGTTGCTGTTTTTGCGGTTGCTCCGGCGTTCTGCGCTTTGTATACGTGCCAGAAGAAGGGAATTGAAGTAACGCCGATGATTCCGAGAATGAAATATTCGAGATATTCATCGACGCCGGGCGCTACTTCGCCAAGAAAATACCCACCAAGTACGAATCCGCCGCCCCACGTGATCGCGCCGAGGACATTGTAAAAAAGAAACGTGCGGTAATGCATTTCGCCGACACCCGCAAGAATCGGCGCGAAGGTGCGGACGATCGGAATGAAACGTGCGAGGAAGATCGTGCGCGTGCCGTGTTCTTTAAAGAAGTGTCGTGTTTGTTCGAGATATTTTTTCTTGAAAAATCGGCTGTCCGGACGACGCCAGAGCGCAGGTCCAACCCACGAACCAAACCAGTAGCCGATTGTGTCACCGACGATCGCGGCCACGATGACGACCGGAAGAAGAATATAGATATTGAGAAACCCTTGCGACGCGAGAAGGCCGGAGGTGAAAAGAAGCGACCCGCCCGGAAGGTAGACCGCAAAAAAGAGCCCCGATTCGGCCATGATAATTGCAAAAAGGCCTGGATAGCCGAGGATTCCAATGAGATGGGCGAGATCGAAGCCGAAAAACATGTTCGCTTAGTATGACGTAGAAAGGCTTAAAAACCAACGTTTTTTACGCGCATTGCCGATGTATCGAAGTCATGGCATGATGATTTTAGACTCCGAGCTGCGCGGTACGCAGCATGTTCACGAGGAAACAGTCATGCTTCTCAATCTCGGGCAGATCACAGTTATCGAGGTCGTTCTGACTTTGGTCGTCAGTTTCTTTGTTGGCGGCTACCTTGAGAAAGGTTTCCAGGGAGGTGTCATAGCTGGAGCAATCGCATTCATTGCATTTTTCGCGATCTACTTACTGTACCTCTGCGTGCTCCAACGTTTCGGAGGCGACGTTAAGAACAGATATGGATCATCGTGATGATCGAGGCGTTGTGGTTTTTTCTACCCGCCTTCGTGGCAAATCAATGCCCAGGATTCGGAGCGTGGCTCCGCGTCCCGGGCAATGTGCCGGTGAGTCGCAAGTGGCTCGGCGAAAACAAAACGGTGGCGGCCTATTACATGGCCGCCATTGGTTCTATTCTGACATTCTCAGCGCAGCAGGCGATGACCGACATCAACGTCCACTACGGCTGGATAGTGACGAGCGGGCCTTTTGAGAACATCGGCATTGGTCTCTTGTTCGGAGTTGGTGCCGTCTTCGGGGATCATCTTAAGTCGTTCTTCAAACGCCTCATTGGTCTCGCGCCAGGCGAGTCATGGTGGCCATTCGACCAACTCGATTACGTTTTCGGCACGCTCCTGTTTGTCTATCCCGTCGCAGGCAAGGTCGAAAGTGACAAATTCCTGATCATTGTGGTTGTCGTACTCGTCGGGCACCCGATCGTGAATGGCATTGGGTATTGGATCGGGATTCGGAAAAAATGGCTCTAAAGCGGCTCCGCGTAATTCTCACGCGGAGCCGGTCTCTTTTATATAAAACGTGCGGGAATCGGAAACTTTTTGCAGAGTGCCATGATTTCTTTGCGGATTTTGGCGAGCTCTTTATTTTTGCCGAAATCCTTTCGACATTTTGTGAGAAACGCTTTTCGCTCACTTTTTTCAGTCGGCAGTTGCACATCTTTGACGATTTCCATGACGTTGGCGATTGCGTTGCCGACGACTTTCATTTCTTTTTCTTTCATGCGACGCGTCGTCATCGACGGTGTGCCGAGGCGGATGCCGCTCGGGTAGAACGGGGACGACGGCTCGTCAGGAATTGTGTTTTTGTTCGTCGTAAGTCCGACCGCATCGAGCGCAATTTCAACGATAGCGCCTCGTCCGGTTCCACATTTCATAAGAATCATGTGATTGTCAGTGCCGTTTGTGACGAGTTCTACATCGCGTTCCATAAGCGTCTTTGCCAGTGCTTTTGCGTTTTTGACGATTTGTTTGCCATACGCCCGGAATTTCGGTGTCGCGGCTTCTTTTAGTGCGACCGCGATTGCTGCAGTTGTATGGTTGTGCGGACCACCTTGAAGATTCGGGAAGATGGCGCGGTCAATTTTTTGTGCAAGTTCGGGATCTTTCGCGAGCCCTTTTTTCGTGGCCATGATAATCC
>JBAQPT010000147.1:0-7538 GCA_049306055.1 Minisyncoccia bacterium
CTCTGGGTCTACATCAAGAAACTTGATCTTCAGGATCCGAAGAACAAGCGCAACATCCTCGCGGACGATAAGCTTAAAAAGGTGTTTGGCGGCAAAGGCACAGTGAGCATGTTCGAAATGACAAAACTCGTCTCGAAGCATCTCTCCTAACCACAAGTCCCATCGTGATACAATGAGCGCATGAAAAATGCGCTTGTTGTTATTGGTGTTGGCGCTATCGTTCTTGCGGGAGGCTGGTGGTATCTCTCGCATCGCAATACCGTTGTTGCAGAGAATTCACCGCAGGAAAATGCCGAAGTTGCGCAAGAGCGTACGGCGCAAGAAGAAGAGACGGAAAGTCCGAGCGCGTCAATCGGCGATGAAAATCTTGTTGAATTCCAGTGTGACGACGGGAAGGAAATCACAGCCGTCTTTACTCGCGACATCGTCGGCCTCACGCTTTCGGATGGTCGTCAGATGGAATTGCGGCAAGCGCTGTCGGGCAGCGGCATTCGATACGTGAATGCAAACGCGACAATCATATTTCATGGGAAAGGAGAGGGCGCTTTTTTGACCGAAGGTAACCAGACGACATTCGAAAATTGTGTGGCGATGATTTAGAAAGACGTGCCCCTGAGAAAGGCGGCTCCGCCTATCTCACGGGGCGTGCTATATTTCCTGCATGTCGAGCGGAGACGCGATACGCATTGATCGATTGAAAAAACTCGAGCTTCTTAAAGAGGCGGGGATGGATGCGTATCCAGCTGAAAGTGCACGCGATACTGCAAACGCTGATTTTCTAGATCAGTTTGAGGAATTGGAAAGTGGAAGGAAGATCGTGCATCTTGCCGGGCGCATCATGTCGCGCCGAGGACAGGGTGGGATTATGTTTGCGGATATCAATGATGGCACGGCAAAAGCGCAGCTTGTGTTGCAAGAAAGTGAAATGGATGCGGCTGAATTCAAGCTTTTTTCGGATACAGTAGATGTCGGAGATTTTCTGGAAGCAAGCGGCGTTGCGTACATCACGAAGCGCGGCGAAAAATCACTGCTCGTACGCAATTGGAAAATGCTCGCCAAATCACTCTCCCCGATCCCAGATCAATGGTTCGGCCTCAAGGATGAGGAAAAAATTCTTCGCGAACGCTATCTCGACATTCTTTTAAACAGTGAAGTTCGTGCAATGTTCGAGCGTCGTGCCAAATTCTGGCAGACAATCAGGGAGTTTTATTTGGCTCAATCATTTCTCGAAGTCGAATCGCCAGTTTTAGAAACATCTCCGGGTGGAGCCGATGCTCGTCCGTTTATCACACACCACAATGCGCTTGATATCGACGTGTATTTACGCATCGCGCTCGAGTTGTGGCACAAGCGGCTTATGGTTGCCGGATTTCCCAAAGTGTTTGAAATCGGACGAGTGTTTCGCAACGAAGGCCAGTCTCGCGAGCATTTGCAGGATTTTACGTTTCTCGAGTCATACGAGGCATACAGTGATATGCGTAAGGGAATGCAGTTTGTGCAAGATCTGTATCGGCACATTGTTCGCGAAGTGTACGGAAGAACAGAATTTACAATCGGTGAACATACAATAGATTTCGCACACGAGTGGCCGATTTTCGATTTCTGCGAGGAAATTGAGAAAGCGTACGGCATTAATCCTGCGACCTGCAGCGAGCAGGAAGCGATTGATGCGGCAGTGGGCGCACAAATTCTTGCTGAAGAAGGTTTTAACAAAGCGCGCGCCGTTGATCAGTTATGGAAGCAAATTCGTAAAGGAATTTCTGGTCCGGGATTTTTGACGGGCGTTCCAGTGTATCTCGAACCGTTAGCAAAGCGTTCGTCAGACAATCCCGATGTCGTTGAACGTTTTCAGGTGCTTTTGGCCGGATCAGAAATGGGGAAGGGCTTTTCAGAACTCAACGACCCCGTAGATCAGCGCGCACGATTTGAAGAGCAGCAAGCACTTCGCGATGCGGGGGATGATGAAGCGCAGCGACTTGACGAAGAATACGTGAAAGCCATGGAATATGGCATGCCGCCCATGTTCGGCTTCGGCGTTTCCGAGCGACTGTTCGCATTTCTTGAAAACCGTCCCGCACACGAAACACAACTTTTCCCACTTTTGAGACCTAAAACAGAGTAGCTCACACTTTCTTCATCTTCTCACGGCATGATGCTGTGGGGCTGATCTTCGTATAAAAAAGAGAGGGAACCATGGCGTCAGATTCTGACGTTATAAATCTCGACATGATGCCGATTGTTCGCGATCCTGAACGCTGGGAGTGTATGGAGCATTATCGCGGTGGGCGCGTAGTCTGGAACCCCGACAACGTGTTTCCATATACGTCGATGTTCACGACCGAGCGTGGTTTGCGTGCACAACGCAATATCGATGCGGTTTCGATTCTCGGTGACCTTGCGTATCTTCCCGTAGCGAATGCGTGTCTGCGTGACTTTCTGTTCGCATCTCCGGCTGCACGAATGCGAAAGCGCTGGCAACCGCATACGCTGCATTTTCCCGCGACTATTCTGTATGAGCGAAAGGGTGCCGCATTCATACCTTGTCTTTTCTGGAACGGGGAAGATTGGGAGGAAAGTGATACGCTGCTTGAAACGTATTCAGAAATGGGAGGTGTCATCGCCTATCCGCGCGCAGAACCGTTAACAGTTTTGCTCTGCATGGGTACTGCTGGTTTTCAAGGGAGAAAATCGACCTACGAGTTTCCGTAACGTATGCCCTTGCCGAAAATGGCAAGGGCAACTTTCTGCTATACTGCGCCGCATGAATTACGGGCCGCTCCTCATTTTTATCGCCGCAATCTTGTGGGGACTTGATGGTATTTTGCGACGATCGCTCTACGGTCTCCCGCCAATCACGATAGTATTTTTTGAACACTTGATCGGCCTCATCATCATCGCACCATTTTTATTCAAGGCGTGGCGTAAGGAAAAACTAGAAAAGAAGGAGTGGCTCGCGCTCGGCACTGTCTCGCTTCTCAGCGGCGTGCTCGGTACGCTGTTTTTTACCGCGGCGCTTCTCAAAGTAAGTTTTATTCCGTTTTCTGTTGTTTTTCTCATTCAAAAACTACAACCAATCTTTGCGCTCGCAATGGCGGATTTTGTTTTGAAAGAACGCGTTACGCAAAAATACATCGGCTGGGCAGGACTTGCGCTCGTCTCGGGATACTTTATCACGTTTCCGATGGGAGTTGTCAGTTTTGACTCCGGTGGCGCGCACATTACCGCTGCGCTTCTTGCACTCTGCGCCGCAATAGCATGGGGTTCGTCGACGGCGCTATCACGATACACACTTCTTAATCACTCCAACACGTTCGTGACCGGCATGCGTTTTTTGCTGACGGTCCCCGTTGCGCTTCTCTTTGTTTTCGCACTTGGGGCCGCTGATTCGCTCACTGCTGTAACCGCAACACAATATGGCTTTCTCGCATTGATAGCGCTTTCCACGGGAATGCTCGCGCTCTGGATTTATTACCGTGGTCTTCGCACGACACCAGTCCGCACATCTGCCATTGTTGAACTTGCATTTCCCATGACCGCTGTTGCCATTGACTACTTCCTCTACGGCGTCATGCTGCATTGGAGTCAATACCTTGCCGCAATCGTGCTCCTTTTTGCGATGTATCGCGTGTCGACATTACAAGCCGAAAAACAGTCAGCGGCTCAAACAGCCGCCGTTTGAGTCGCTGAGCCGAAAATGTCATGCAAAGAACAGCTGTTTTCGGGGGAGGATGTTTTTGGTGCACAGAAGCCGTTTTTCAGATGTTGAAAGGCGTTTCGAAAGTCGAGTCAGGCTACGCAGGTGGCGCGATGGAGAATCCGTCATACGAGCGCGTCTCGGAAGGGAATACAGGGCATGCGGAAGTCATTCGTGTCACGTACGATCCCGTAATAATTAGCTATGAAGATTTGCTCACTGTCTTTTTTGGATCGCATGATCCGACCACGCCTAATCGACAGGGGAATGACGTCGGCGAGCAATATCGTTCGATCATTTTGGTGCAAGATGCTAAGGAGCAGCAGATTGCCGAAACTCTGATCGAGAGTGTGCAGAAATCATTGACCGACGGCACGCGCGTTGTTACGCAAATTATTCCGCTGGTGAAATTCTTTCCCGCAGAGAAATATCATGCCAATTATTTTAAAACGAACACTTCGGCTCCTTACTGCCAGCTCATCATAGAACCGAAAATCGAGAAAGTCAGAAAACGTTTTGCGGAATTGGTGAATCCGGGAGCCTGAGCTATACTTTTCCGATGCAAAACGACATACAAGATAGATCGCTGAAGGCGATGGGGGTTAAACGAATTGAATGGGCAGATCGCGACATGCCGGTTCTTGCGGAAATCCGCAAGCGATTTTCAAAACATAAGCCGCTGAAGGGGAAGGTTCTCGCTGCGTGTCTCCATGTCACAGCTGAAACCGCAAATCTTGTGCGCACGCTGAAGGCAGCAGGCGCAGATGTGTATCTTTCGGCTTCCAACCCGCTTTCTACTCAGAACGACGTCGCCGCAGCGCTCACGCTTGAATACGGTATCCCAACCTTTGCGATCAAAGGCGAAGATACTAAGACCTTTTTCAAACACATTAAAGAATTGATCGCCCGCAAGCCGCATCTCACGATGGACGATGGCGCGGATCTCGTGACGACCATCCATAAAGAACACAAAGATTTGATCCCGCAGATTCTTGGTGGCACTGAAGAAACAACGACGGGCGTAATTCGATTGCGTGCGATGGCAAAAGACGGCGCTTTGAAATTTCCTGTCGTTGCCGTGAATGATGCAAAAACGAAAAACATGTTCGACAATCGCTACGGCACGGGCCAGTCTACTCTCGACGGCATTATTCGCGCAACCGACATGCTTATTGCCGGAAAAACCATCGTCGTCGCAGGCTATGGCTGGTGCGGGAAAGGTCTTGCCATGCGCGCCGACGGTATGGGCGCAAATGTGATTGTGACTGAAATTGACCCTGTAAAAGCGCTCGAAGCCGTTATGGACGGCTTCCGAGTTATGCCGATGTCCGAAGCCGCGAAAGAAGGAGATCTTTTCTGCACAGTCACTGGTAACAAAGACGTCATCGTCAAAAAGCATTTCCAAGCAATGAAAGATGGTGCGATGGTCTGCAACTCGGGCCACTTCGACGTTGAAATTAATCTCAAAGACCTCAAGTCGCTCGCAAAAAAAGTTGATACGAGTGTGCGACCGAATGTTGATGCGTATCATGTTGGCAACAAAAAGATTTTTGTACTCGCGGAAGGTCGACTCGTCAATCTCGCTGCAGCAGAGGGCCACCCAGCATCCGTCATGGACATGAGCTTCGCAACACAAGCACTTGCGTGTGAATGGATTGCGAAAAAGAAACTCGCTGCCGATGTATACGACGTACCAGTGGATATCGAAAATGATGTGGCAAATCTCAAATTGCTTTCAATGCACGTAAAAATGGACAAGCTCTCAAAAGAGCAAGAGAGCTACCTCTCCGGCTGGCAGCACGGGACATAGTATGCGCGCAGCGCACGTTGTAGAAATTGTCACGCCGAAGAAGTTTGTTTTGAACGGCCTCTGGTTCGGTCCAAAAAAGGCGAGCCGAGCAATTGTTATCGTGCATGGCATGTTTAGCTCCGCTTTCTCGCTTCGTGGTGTTGTTGATGCGCTTGTTGATTCACAAACTGCCGTTCTCACATTCAACAATCGCGGCCACGATGCCGTTACTGAGGTGAAGCAGAATGTGGGAACTAAGCGAAAGTATCACCGCGCAGGTACTACCCACGAATTGTTTACTGACGGTGCTGATGATATTCAAGGAGCGATCAATATCGCCCGTAAAGCTGGCGTAAAAGAAATATATCTTGCGGGACATTCGACAGGTTGCCAGAAATCCGTCTATTGGGCGCACAAAAACAAAGGTAACGGAATCAAAGGAATCATTTTGCTCGCGCCACTCAGCGATTATGCGTGCGAAAAAGCGACCGATAAGAATGGTCGTATGAAAAAAGCAGTTCAGCTCGCAAAAAAGGTGATAAAAGCAAAAAAGCCGCACGAATTTATGCCGCTGTGGGCTTCGCCGAGTATGTTGCTCGACGCACAGCGGTACCTGAGCTTGTATACACCTGACAGCGTAGAGGAAATCTTTTCGTATTCGCAGCTCAATAAAAAGCCAAAGATATATCAGTCCGTGAAATTACCTATCCTCGCCCTTTTTGCTGACAAGGATGAATACGCGGAGCGACCAGCTGAAAAGATGGTGGAATGGTTTGCACGCAACACTGGCTCCAAGTATTTCCGTGCGGGCATTGTTCCAAAGGTAGGCCATAGTTTTCGCGGGGCTGAGAAGCGAGTTGCACAGCTCATTAAGCAGTGGATTTTTCGATAAAAAACGGCTATAGTAGGCCGCGTATGGCAGTCGAAGAACATGCAGTCGAAACCGCAACACATGCCGGAGAGCACGCCGCTCCGCATGCAGAAGGCGGCATTCATGTTGCGCTTGCGGCGCAGAAACTGGGCGAATTCGTCGGAATTCCGATCACCAACACACTCGTCACGACGTGGCTCATCGTCGGCGTACTCGCCATTCTCGCAATCGTATTTCGAAATAAAATCGCGCTCATTCCTAGTAAATTTCAGACATTGCTCGAACTGATGTTCGAATTCGTCTACGACTACATCACGGAAACGTTGGGCTCGCGCGACATGGCGCGCAAATTCTTCCCGCTCCTCATGACGATTTTCCTCTTTGTCCTCTGTCTTAACTGGTTTGAATTCTTGCCAGGCGTCGAAAGCATCAAATACCACGGCGAGCCGCTCTTCCGCGGCGTAAACACGGATCTCACGACGCCGCTCGTGCTCGCATTCATTTCGTTTTTTGTCATTGAAATTACTGGCATTGTGACGATCGGTATCCGGAAATACGGCTCGAAATTTATTGTGAATCCGCTCAAAAACCCGATTGGTTTCGCTATCGGTCTCATCGAACTTATCGGCGAATTCGTCCGTCTCATTTCGCTTTCATTCCGACTTTTCGGTAACATTCTCGCCGGCTCAGTCATTATTGCTGTCGCAATTTATTTTGCTCCGTACGGTGCTCCCGGACTTCTCAGTCTTTTCGAGATCTTCATCGGCTTCCTTCAAGCGGCCGTTTTTGCCCTGTTGACCCTCTTTTTCATCAAACTTGCTATCGAGGAACCGCACGGGGAAGAGGCTCACTAGTATGTCCGAAGGCAAGTTGCACATCGTCACAGCAGTCGCTGTCATCCGACGTGATGACGGTCGCATATTACTGTTAAAGCGTCGTGATGACGAAACTGTGTATCCTGGTTATTGGGCATTTCCAGGCGGTAAAGTTGAGCGGAATGAGACGATAAGCGAGGCGCTTATCAAAGAGGTAAAAGAGGAGTGCGGTCTCGAACTCGAGCCGGGCTTTATCATGATTAAAGAAAAAGCCATTGGTCGCGCTGATGGAAAGACCTCGAAATCTTTGTCGTTTCTGGCTACCGTAAAGAATTCTGAAAATATCGTTCTTGATACAAACGATTTTAC